>DOUV01000202.1 GCA_003520455.1 Chloroflexota bacterium
CAGGCGAATTCGACGTTCGGGAAGCGTCCGAGCCAGAGGTGAAAGACCAGGAAACTCAGGGGGGGACGGCGCTCCGTCGCGGCGGCCGCCGCGACGATCGCGGCCACTGACGGTTGCCCGGCATTCCGCAGGGTGAAGATCTCGTCGATCCAGAGGCTCATCCTATCGGCGCGGGCAAGGTGGAGCAGAGCAGCGAGAAGAAGCGCTACCAGGACCGAGCAGCGTCGTTGAACAGCGCCACCGAGGCGCTCAGCACCCAAGAACGGACGCATACACCGCCAGCGTCTCGCGAGCAGTCCGCTCCCAACTGAACTGAGCCGCCTGCTTCGGCGCCTTCGCCCGCAGCTCGTCGCGCAGTTGCTTGCTCTCCAGCACTCGCCGCATCATGCGAGTCAACTCCTCGACGCTGGTGGGATCCACCAGGAGAGCTGCCTTACCGGCGACTTCCGGGAGGCTGGAGATGTTGCTGGTGATGACCGGTGCCCCCGAGGCCAATGCCTCCAACACAGGCAGCCCGAAGCCCTCGTAGAGCGAGGGGTAGACAAAGAGGCGCGCGCCGGCGTAAAGGTCCGGGAGAACCGCCTCCGGCACGTACCCTGTGAAGCGGACTCGCTCCTGCAGGCCGAGCTCTTTTACCAGCTCGAAAAGCGGCCCCTCACCCCACCCTCGGGCGCCGGCCAGAACGAGCCTGGGCACATCACGCCCCAGGCGAGCGTAGGCCCGCAGCAGAGTGGGAAGATTCTTGCGTGGCTCGAGTGTGCCCAGCGCCAGGATGTAGGGCGGCTCGATCCCGAGCATCAGACCGGCTCGCTGGCGGGCCTCGGGCCGGTAGCGGGGGTAGAAGCGTTTGTGGTCGACCCCGTTTGGAACGACGTGCACCCGATCGGCCGGGACATCGAGCCGTGCGATCAAATCGCGCTTGGTGGCTTCAGAGACGGCGATGATTGCCGCCACACGCCGGGTCACGCGCGGCAAGGCCCAGCGGAGATGAAGACGGTTGAGGCGGGTGTGGTGCTCTGGATAGAGAAGAATCGAGAGATCGTGAATCGTCACCACCGCCGGCTGCGGGATCGGTGGCGCGAGCATGTCGGTGCCGTGAAACAGGTCGGCGTCGGGGAGGTTGCCCCTCCAGGCGAGCGGCAGCTTTTGACCCGTCAACATCAGCGCGCGCCAGGTCTTATCCCCGAGTGGAACCTCAATTCGCGGGAGTTCCCTCAGCTCCGCGGGAAGTTGGTCGAGTGGGTGCCGGTTGTGGAAAAGGAACAGTTCCGGCCCGTCCGGCAGCGCATGGAGGGCGAGTGCGAGCTCGCGCGCATAGCGGCCAATACCGGCGCCCTGTCCCAAAGCGGCGGAGATGTCGAGGCAGACGCGCATTCGTTGTCCTCTCGGTGGAGAGACGCCCTGGCGGGGCGTCTGGACGCTCGCGACAACCTTAGCAGAAACGCCGCCTTTGGGCAACGTGACGCTGGTCACCACGTCCAACTGCTCGAGGGGACCAGCGGTTGAAGCTCCAAAGACGGCCGGCGCCGCTCATTCGTCGCCGGGGTGAGCCTTGCCAGTCAGACAATCTCTCGCCCGCCGAAGGGGTTCTCGAGCCGGGTGGGTCTGGAGGGCGGCGGCCACGTACGTCAGAAGCTCGTCCACGCGCTGCTCCCAGGTGTGCTGGGCCGCGAGGGCCAACCGTTGAGTGCGGCCCGCTGCCGGATCGGCCAGCACAGCCTGAACCGCCGCAACAAACTCGCCTGTTGTCCGTGTCAGAGGGACGGTGTCTCCAAAGGGAGCGAGAGACGGGAGGGCAGTTGCCACGACCGGCTTGCCCGTCGCGAGCATCTCGAAGAATTTGATCGGGAAGACACCCCGAGTGTGTTCGGTCTGGCGGTACGGGATCAGGCAGACGTCCAGACCCGCCGCGTAGGCCGGCAACTGCTCGTAGGGCCGCTGTCCGAGGCAGTGAATGTTTGGCCGATTCAGCGCGAGGGCCGGCTGCTCACGGATAGCCACGCCCGCCGGCCCGATCAACACGATGCTCGCATTCGGGCAGGCATCGGCGAGCGCCAGAACCAGTTCCCGATCAAACTTGTAGTCGTCCAGGGCGCCCCAGAAGCCAAGGCGGGGCTGGGGCAACCCGGCAAGGTCCGGCGGGGGCACGAGGTCGTCGGCACGCGTGAAGTGAGCGTAATCCCCAACGTTGGGCTGGAGGATCGTGTGCGCGTTGAGGCTGCGGCGCGCCTCGTAGAGCGCCGGCGCGGTGGTGATCACCAGATCGGCCCGCCGGGTGAGTCCATCCTCGAGCGCGGCGATCTCGGCCCGCCGCGTGGCGAACTGGGGAAAGGTTCGCCAATCGTCTACACAGTGATAGACCAACAACCGGTGGGGGATCAGATCGATCACCCGCGCGGCCTCCGGCAGATAGATCCAGAGGATCACGTCGCCCCACCGCTGCCGGGCGAGCCAGCGCCCCACCACCGCCGCCATCAGCGGCCAGGTGAGCCCTTTCAAAGCGGGAACCTGGCGCAGTGGGAGCAGCGGCTCCAACCGCCAGAGGTTCGGCACCGGCCGGGTGATCCAGCGCCACACGCGACGGGGC
>DOUV01000965.1 GCA_003520455.1 Chloroflexota bacterium
ATTGGGTATTGCGTATCGTGGAGGCCCGCGATGGATTCTGTGGAAGCCGTTCGGACGGGGATTGAAGCGACTTACCGGGAACGGACCGGGCAGTCCCACGCGCTCTACCAGCGAGCGCTGCGAAGCCTGCCGGGTGGGGACACGCGGTCGATCACCTTCTACCGGCCCTACCCGACCTTCATGGAGCACAGGGCGCGGGTTGCCACCTGATCGACGTGGACGGCAACCAGTACGTTGATTTTCTGAACAACTACACTGCCCTCGTTCATGGCCATGCTCACCCCCAGATCACGGCGGCGATCGCGAGGCAGGCTGCGCGGGGAACCGGCTATGCGGCGCCGGTGGAGGTCCAGGTGGCCCTCGCCGATGTGATCACCGCGCGGGTTCCCTCGGTCGAGCAGGTGCGCTTCGCCAACTCGGGCACGGAGGGGGTCCTCAACGCTCTCCGGGCGGCGCGCGCCTTCACGGGCCGGCCGAAGATCCTCAAGATGGAGGGTGGCTATCACGGAACCTACGACGCCGTGGAGGTCAGCGTGGATCCTGGGCCGGCGGGGCCGCCATGGCCTCAGGGCCGGCCCGAGGGGCCGGGGCTATCCGCCGGGCTCACCGGAGAGGTCCTGGTCGCTCCGTTCAACCGTCTGACGGAGACGGCTGAGCCGATCCATCGCCACCGCGAGCACCTGACCGCGGTGATCGTCGAGCCGCTGATGGGTGTGGCGGGCATGATCCCGGCCGAGATCGTGATTCTGGAGTAGCTCCTGCTGGCGCGAGGGTGCCTGTCAATCCGCACAGATCGGCGCCCTGGAGAGGGCACGGTTGGGCCTTCCAGGGCGCCGGCGTTTTCAAGCTCATCCTCCGGCGCGGCGCAACAAACAGTCGTCGCGCCATGTCACTCCTGATGTCATCACGCGACACGGTTCGCGGGTCGCGTCTCACGTGTCGCGAAGCCCCGACCTAAGTGGCAATGCTCGCATCCGTAGTTCCTCGCGCCCCAATGCACTGCTTGCGGCGAATCTCCTTCTCGATCTGCCGGTGACAATGCCCGCAGCAGTAGTTCCTCGCTACCCGAATGAGACGCTATGGCGTAGTCCCTCGTTTTACGATATACTTTGTGGGTACGCAAGGCTTATCGAGGAGGCGTTATGCTCCGTTCTCTGGTCAGTCGTTTCGCCTTCCTGTTCGCCGGCTATTTGCTTTTGGTTGTCCTCTCTGGCCTGCTCATGCTGCACCTGACCGAGGCCCAGCGCCGGGATGCCCTCACGATCAATCTGGCCGGTCGCCAGCGCGTGCTGGTGCAGACCCTCGTGCGCGGGGCCCTGGTCCAGGCTCAGGAGCCTACGGAGGCCAACCGCCGCTCCCTGGCCGAGGCGCTGACGGCCTTCGATGCGACCCTCACAGCCCTCCGCTTCGGCGGCCGCGCTCCCTACCTGCCGGGGAGCACGGTGGAGGTCGCGCCGCCGTCGAACCCGGAGACGATCGCCCGCCTCGATGAGGTGATTCGCCAATGGGCCGGTTTTCGGCCTCATGTCGAAAACCTTCTGGCTGCCCAGGCGGGCGAGGAGAGCTTTACCCGGGCAATGGCGGAGCTCGGGGCTCGCTCCGATGCACTGCTGGATGCGGCGGACGCCGCCGTGCGCTCCTTCGAACGCGTCGCCACGGAGCGGGTCGAGCGCTTGCGCCGGCTGCAGGAGGCCTTCGTCCTGCTGGCCCTTGGTCTGCTCGTGGGTGGCTCCTGGTGGACCTACCGGTCGGTGGTCCGACCCCTGCGCCGACTCGAAGAGATGGCCCACCGGATCGGCCACGGCGACCTGGTCAGTCCGGTGCCGGCGCTCGGCGTCGGCGAGATTGGACGGTTGGCCGGTAGCCTGGAGGCCATGCGCATCCAACTGCGAGCGACCCACGCCGATCTCGAAGCCCAGGTAAGAGCGCGGACCCAGGAGCTGGAAGCAGTCAACGAGATCGCTCAGGACCTGGTCTCCCGGCTGGAAGTAGAGCAGATTCTCGACTCAGTTGTGAAAAAGGCACGCTCCCTGCTCGGTGGGGAGGTTGCTGCGCTGTGCCTGCTCGACCAACCGAGCGCGGCGCTGCATCTCGCGGCCGTCAGCGGGGCCTCCTGGGCCGCGATTGGCGACCAGATGCCCGCCGGCCAGGGACTCAGCCAGGGCGTGGTGCACTGCCAGCCGGCCGTCTCGCACTGCCCTGCTTGCAGCGAGGAGTGCTGCCCGCTCCTCGCCGTGCCGTTCGCCCACAATCACCTGGCGGTGCCGGTGTGCGTTGAGGGCCAGTTGCAGGGGGCGTTGTGTCTCGCCGCCGCCGAATCACAGCACGTGCGTCCCGATGGGACCCTACTGCTCAGGAAGCTGGCCGACGCGGCCGCGGTCGCCCTCAACAACGCGCGCCTCTACCGCCAGGCCGAAGGGGTCGGGGCGCTGGAAGAGCGCGAGCGGATTGCCGCCGAGATGCACGATGGGCTGGCACAGACCCTCAGTTACTTGCATCTGCAGGTGGACCAGGCGCTGGAGGAGTTGGCCGAGGGCGCCGACGCCGGCGACCGGCTGGTTCGAGTCCGAGATACGCTCGAGCGGGCGATCGAGGATGCACGAGCGACCATCGACACCTTGCACAGTCCCCTGGTGCCGCCACGTCCCCTCAGCGAACTCGTGCGCCGGGCCGTGGGCCAGGCGACACGAGGCACGTCGCTCGATGGGACGGTCCAGATGGAGGTCGTGGAGGATTGGGTGGTCCGCCCCGAAACGGCCGGTCAGGTGCAGCGGATCGTCCAGGAGGCGGTGACCAACGCCTCTCACCATGGTCGAGCCCACCGGGTGATTATCCGGCTGTATCAGGAGGGCGACGAGGGGGTGGTCTTCCTGGAAGACGACGGCATCGGCTTTGACCCATCCCGGCGGCCGAGCAATGGCCGGCCGCACTTTGGGTTGAGCATCATGCAGGCGCGGGCGACCCGGATCGGTGGGCACCTGAGCATCCAGTCGGCGCCAGGCCGCGGAACGCGCATTGCCCTGCGCTGGCCACTGAAAGGAAGTGCATCGTGAACCATCGCATCATTCGGGTACTGGTGGTGGATGATCACACCCTCTTCCGTGAGGGGCTGGTCGGCATTCTGAACGGCCAGCCGGACTTCGAGGTGGTGGGTGAGGCCAGTGATGGTCTTGAAGCCCTGGTGAAGGCTCGAGAACTGGTGCCCGATCTCATCTTGATGGATATCACCATGCCCGGCTGTGACGGTCTGGAGGCCACGCGGCGGATCAAGCAGGAACTGCCTGAGGTGGCGGTCGTGGTGCTCACGGTGCGGGATGAGGAGGAAAAGCTCTTCGAAGCTATCAAGAGCGGGGCGCAGGGCTATCTCCTCAAGAATATTCGCGCCCGAGACATCCTCGAGTTGTTGCGCGGGGCCGTTCAAGGCCAGGCAGCCATCACCCCACTCCTGGCCGGGCGGATGCTGGAGGAGTTTCGACGCCTGAGCCGGCAAATCGTGCTCGAGCCCGAGGACGAAGTGGCCGATTTGACCCACCGGGAGCAAGAGGTACTGAGCTTCGCGGCGGAGGGCGCCACCGATAAAGAAATCGCCGACGCGCTGTGCATCAGCCAGCACACCGTCAAGAGCCACATGCGCAACATCCTCGCCAAGCTCCACGTGAGCAGCCGGCGTGAGGCCGCCCGCTACGCTCGCCACAAGGGCATGCTGTGAGCATGTAGGGGCGTAACTCTTTTTCCCGCGTGGAACTAGTTCTTCGAACCCGAAGGGCGGTCGAGAGACCGCTCCTTTTTCATGCCGGTGGAGTGAATACGAGGGATGATAGCGTCCGGGCTATCGTGTTACACTGTTCTGGAGGGGTAACCAGGGGTAACTACCAGAAGGAAGAGGAAGGAGGATTCCTATGGACGGACAACTCAGTGAACTGAGGCAGGCGTTGGTCTCCGGGGACATAGCACGGTCTGCGGCGCTTGCCAAGGAGGTTCTCGCTCAAGGTGCTTCTCCAAAGGCCGTGCTGGCGGAGGTCGGGGCGGCTGCCAGCGCGGTTGGGGAAAAGTACGAGGATGGTGAGTACTTCCTGGCGAATCTTGTCCGCTGTGGTGACAGCTTCAAGGCCGTCATCACCGCGGCCGATCCCTATTTGAAGGCTGCCGGCGAGGGGCAGGAGGGTCGGGGTCGGGTCGTCCTGGCAACGGTCGAGGGTGATATCCATGACATCGGCAAGAATCTGGTCCTCACATTCCTCCAAGGGGATAGTTTTGTGGTTGAGGACATGGGGGTCAATGTGTCTGCACTGGCGTTGGTCGACAAGGCGGTCGAGGTCGGCGCGGACATCATCGCTCTGTCTTGCCTGATGAGCGTGACGCGCGACGGGGTGAAGAAGGTGTGTTCGGAGTTGGAAGCTCGCGGCCTTCGAGACAGGTTTGCCGTTCTCGTCGGTGGCGCGGCAACCAACGAGCGCTGGGCAAAGCAAATTGGATGCGACGCTTGGGCCAGCTCGGCAACGGAGGGCACCCGAGTCGCGAGGACCCTGGTCACGATCAGAGCGGAGGCATGACATGGCCACGATGACGAGTCTTGAGCGAGTTGCGACTGCGTTGAGCGGTGGTCAGCCTGATCGTGTTCCTGTGGCGACTTTGGCCATCGCTCGAGCACTGAAAGAGATCGGCGGGCCCCGGCCGGAAGCTGTGATGAATAGTCCGCAGGCCATGGCGGAGGCGAAGCTGGCTGCCAATGCGAGGTTTGGCGATGATATCGTCGTCGCCGGGCTCGACGGGTGTTTCGTCGAGGCCAAGGCCATGGGTGCCGAGTCGATGATCTCCGAACACATGCCGGTTGTGAGCGAGAATCGGCGCATCAAGTCCTGGGCGGACGTGGACGACCTGCCAACGCCGGACCCCGGCGAGTTCCCCAGAATGCGGGCAGTGCTGGATGAAGCGGCCACCCTGTTTCGCGAGGTTGGGGCGCACACAGCCGTGGCTGTGATTGTCTCCGGTCCCTTCAGCACCGCCGGAAATTTGATGGGCCCTGCAAATCTAGCGCGCTCGATGATCGAGGCCCCTGCGGAGGTCCACAAACTTATGGAGAGGGTCACCGAGTACTCCATCCAGTACCACCGGGCCTTCGCCGGCCGAGCACACGCGGTTGTGGCTCTCGAGCCCATGACCGCTACAGAGCTGACGTCCCCCGCCCATTACAAGGAGTTTGTGTTCCCCTACCTGCAGCGGGTGCTGCACGAGATCGCTGATGCCGGATTAATTCCCATCAACCACCCTTGCGGCGACACCACGGGAATCCTGGATCTCGTGGTCGACGTGCTGCCGAAAAATCCTCCCCACAGCATCCACGCTAACTTCGGCAATGCCTGGACGCGACCTCGAAGTCTCAAGTGGGTGCGTGAGGTTGTCGGCGATGAGTCCGTCAGCGCCGATCCTGATGACCCCTACAGCGTCATCATGCTCGGGGTGAAGAAGGCCGTCGGGGATAGAACCTGCATCAGCGGGAACATCGACCCTATTGGGTGCCTGCTCGAAGCGACGCCACAAGACGTGGACGCCGCTGTCAGGCGGGTCATCGACTACGCTGGTGAGGGTGGCAGCCTGATCGTTTGCCCCGCTTGCGACACGAATCCCAACGTTCCGGCCGAGAACCTGTTGGCTCTCGTCGAAGCCGTCAAAAAGTACGGCGTCTATGCGAGCGCCTGATCGGCGCCGGAATGGTGCGAGCCTATAGTCATTCTCCCCCTCGAACCCTGGTCCTCACGAGCTCTGACCCTCTGCGCCCTATTCGGGCGGCCAACTGGCCGTCTGAATAGGGCGTGCCCGTGAGGCGGCTCATCACAGCAACGAAAGCGGGGGCGGCGGGGGGTTTACGCGCGGCGGAGCCGCGCGTAAACCCCCCTACCCCCTGATTGGAGTAGACACAGTGCTTGTCGTAGGAGAGTCGATCAACAGCACGATTCGCCGGGTGGGTGAGGCCATCAACAATCGAGACGCCGCATTTATCGCCGAGTTGGCGCGAGAGCAAGTCGCGGCGGGTGCGGCAATGTTGGACGTCAACGCCGGTGTTGCCGATGGCGATGAGGCCGAGAATCTGCTCTGGGCGATCCGCACTGTCCAAGAGGCGGTGGACGTTCCGTTGGTCATCGACTCGACCGCGCCGAAGGCTGTCGAGGCTGCCCTGGAGGTCCATCGGGGTCGCCCCGTGCTGAATTCGATCAGCGGGGAAGTGCGTAAGCTCCAGTCCCTCCTCCCTCTGGTCGCCGAATCTGGTTGCGGTGTTATCCTTCTTTGTCTTGATGATCGTGGCGTTCCGAAGACGGCCGCGGAACGATGTGCAGTGGCGCAGTCCTTGGTGGAGCAGGCCGTGAGCGCCAATGTCGCGCTGGAAGATCTCTATATCGATCCGCTCGTTCTGACCGTCGGATCCGATTGGCAGGCCGCGCGCGTCGCTCTGGAGGCGCTGCATCTCATTCGTGCGGCGCTTCCCCAAGTACGCACGATTGCCGGCGTCAGCAATGTCAGCTTCGGGATGCCGCAGCGTTCGCTCTTAAACCGGACATTCCTGGCAATGGCTGTTGCTTTTGGCCTGGACACAGTGATGGTGAATGTTCGCGATAAAGCGCTGACGGCGACCCTCTGGGCGGCCAATGCCTTAGCCGGCAGCGATACGTACTGCTCCGACTATCTCGATGCCTACCACGAGGGTAAACTCACGGTGTGATGGCGGATGGGAAGACGACACCAGGCACAATTCCAGCCAACAGGAGAGCTGGGTGAGTTCGAGAGTGATACGAGTGTGCTCGACGCGGCCCAAGTGTTGGGAGTCAACATCCGGTCCGACTGCGGGGGCAAAGGAACCTGCGGGAAATGCCGGGTGGTGCTCGTGGACGGTGGAGGCGGCCTCGAGGGTCCTACTCAGATCGAGCGGAAGATTCTCGGCGGAAAACTCGATTCTGGATATCGTCTGGCCTGTCAGACGTTGCTCACCGCGCCACTTGAACTGAGCGTGCCGGAAGAAAGCCGGATCGAGAAAGCGATTGCTTTGATCGGCGCTGAGGTTCGCCCTGTTGAACTGGATCCCATGGTGAAGAAATATCACCTGGAGATCGAGGCCCCGACTCTGGCCGAGCCTCTGGGCGACGTTGAACGCCTCTTGGCGACTCTCGAGCAGACGTACGGGCTGAAGGGAGTCACGGTCGCCTATCCGGTGCTACGCCAACTACCGCGGATCTTACGAGATGCCGCCTGGGATGTGACGGTCACAGTCTGGGACTGGGGGAAGCCGGTCATCATCGCTGTTGCTCCCGGCTACTCGGATGAGATCTACGGGATTGCAGTGGACATCGGCACCACGACCCTCGTGGGCTACTTGCTCGATCTCACCACTGGCCAGGTTGTCGCGACCGAGTCCATGCTCAACCCGCAGGTCGCCTTCGGCGGGGATATCCTGAGCCGCATCTCCTACGCCATCGAGAAGGAGCACGGCCGTCGACAGCTTTGTGACGCTGTCCGCCAGGGGCTCAACCAGATCGTACAGCAGGCCTGTGCCAAGGCCGAGGTGGGGACGGAGCAAGTCGCTGAGATGACCGTAGTGGGCAACACCGCGATGCATCATCTCTTCCTCGACATTGAGACCGAATTTGTCGCCAAGACGCCCTTCCCTCCCGCGATTCACGGTCACTGTGATCTGAAAGCTCAGGACCTGCAGCTGATACTCAACCCGGCCACCAACGTGCACGTCCTCCCGATCGAGGCCGGGTTTGTCGGCGCCGATCATGTCGCCGCTGTGATTGCCACCGAGCTCTACGACGAGGAGGCGGTGACCCTCCTCATCGACATCGGCACGAACGGCGAATTGGTGCTTGGCAACAGCGAGTATGGCCTGCTGGCGTGCTCAGTCGCAGCCGGACCGGCGTTTGAGGGAGCCTGCATCAAATTTGGCATGCGGGCGGCGGCCGGGGCCATCGAGCGTGTTCGGATCGACCCTTTCACTTTCGAGGTCGAGTGCCAGGTGATTGGTGGGGTTCCGCCACGGGGAATCTGTGGTTCCGGGATCATCGATGCGGTGATGCAGATGTCCCGGACTGGCGTCGTGCTGCCGGATGGTCGCTTCAATGCCGGCATCCCGTCAGCGCGGATGCGCCGCGCTGAGAAGGGGTACGAGTTTGTGCTGGAATGGGGGGCGAACTCTGGATTCGGCCAGGATCTTGTCATAAGTCAACAAGACGTTCGCGAGATTCAGTTGGCTAAAGGGGCGTTTCACGCGGGGATCCACGTCCTCAAGCAGCACCTCGGTGTAGAGCAGATCGAGAAAGTCTTGCTAGCGGGAGCCTTCGGCAGCTACATCGATCCAGAATCGGCCATGGGGATCGGCCTCTTCCCGGAATGTGATCTCGGCAGCGTAGCGGCTGTCGGCAATGCGGCCGGTCACGGGGCCTGTATCGCCCTCCTCAGCCGCCGCGAGCGGGCCAAGGCCATCAAAATCGCGCGACAGATTCGGTATGTCGAGCTGACCGCGGATCCCAATTTTCACAAATATTTCATAGAAGGGACCCTGTTCCCGGACCCGCACCAACTCTTGCTGGAGTGGCATCCGGAGAAATGATACAGTCGCCTTGATCGGCGAAGCGAATCGCTCGGAGGAGTACGCGAAGGCTGCACCTTACATTCGAACGAACGAGTTCTCCAGCTGGAAAGGGTGGTCGAGAGACCGCTCCTTTTTCATTCTTGTTTGGGACTGGGGGCATTGGCCTCCTTGGGCCGAAAGCGCACATTCTGAGACAAGCGACTGAGCAGTGGCTTGAGTGGACGCTACGTGAGCGCCGCTATCACAATTAGAGCTCGGAGCCGCTGTTGCCTCCACGTCAACCGTACTGGTCTCTGGGTGGGTGAGTTGCCCCAGGGGGAAAGGATGCTCATCTCCTCCTGTATCTGTGCTGTGAGAATCTTATCCTTCCCGGTTCCGAAGTAACGATGGAGAGTTCGCCGGAGAGCGCCACCACCATGCTAACGGCGTCATCGTTGCTCATGGGATCCCTTCTCAGCAACCACAGGCAGCATCGCGTCCAAAACTCTACTCCTGTGGCGATCGGCGGTGGGTTCGGTGAATAACACCGCCTCGCGCAGGGCGCTCACGAGCAGCCCACCCGTGCTGGCGAAGAGGCTGTAGACCGTAGCGATGATTTTGCTTGCTAGCTCCAAGGGAGAAAGGACAGGTGGTTCATGAACGCGCCACCGCTCGATCTTCACCAGATGCTGGACTTCAATCCGGTGGAAGGGCAGATCACTGTCCGCGGCAAAGGACGATTCCTCTTGATGGATGCGGATGCCCTGGGCATATTCCGTAGCGAGTTGATCAACACGTTGGGCCCGCGTGCTGCCCGCGTGGTGCTCAACCGATTCGGCTATAACTATGGCTATGCTGATGCCGTACGCTTGCGGGAGCTCTATCAGTGGGATAGCGACCAGGACTGGTTCTACGCCGGCCTCTCGATGATCACCCTCGAAGGGCTGGGACACACGGTCAACGACCACATGGAGTACGATCGGGCCGGTGGCTATTACTACGCCTACAGCCGCTGGATCAACTCCTTTGAGGCTGAGCAGCACATCCGGCGCCATGGAGAGTGGGCCGATGAGGCTGAGGGATTGTGCTGGATCCTCAGCGGCTACGTCAGCGGCTACACCACTGCCTTCCTCGGGCAGGAAGTGTTGTGGCGTGAGACGGAATGCCGGGCCAGAGGGGACGAACGCTGTTTCCTGGTGGGCAAGACGCTGGGACAGTGGCTGGCAGAGGGTTTCCGCGTGGAGCCGATGCAGTCCTTGGACCTGGCTCGGGCTTTGCGGGAGAGCAATCAGAAGCTCAAGGGGTATGCTGCTCAATTGGAGCGCGCCAATCACGAATTGCGAGAGGCGCGGGATTACTTCGAGACGCTGATGGATATCGCCCCCGTGGCCATCAGTGTCATAAATAGTGCCGGCGTGCGCACGTACACGAATCAGGCCACACTGCAACTTTTCGGGTATTCTCGCGACGAATTGGTGGGCGCGCCCGTCAAGCGGGATTTTGGCCTCCAGGGGATCGACGATATTGTCCGCGAGCTGTACCAGAGTCGAAGACCCGTGCGCGGCTACCCGACCACCATCGTCACAAAGGAAGGGGAGGAGCGTTCCGTGGAGGTGTCGGCGTCCGCGCTCAGGGACACCAATGGCGCGGTCATTGGCTCTATCGGCGTTGGCATTGATGTCACGGAACGGGAAAGAGCTCAGGAAGCGATCCGCCAGCGAAATAAGGAGCTCTCCACACTCAATGCCATCGCCGAGACTCTCAGTGGTTCATTGGACCTCGATCGTATTCTGAACGATACCCTCCACCAGATACTGAATCTTATGGAGATTGAGGCTGGGGGCATTCTGCTTCTCAAGGAGCCAACGGACGAGCTGGTCCTTCGGGCCCACTGGGGGCTATCCCCGCAGTTTGTGGAGCGAGTCGCGGGTCTGAAAGTGGGCGAGGGGTGGGCCGGACGGGTGGTGCAAACCGGGGAGCCGGTGGTCATCGCCAACATCGCCGAAGACTCGCGCCTGTCTCGACTGATCGTATGGGAAGACGGGTTCCAGTCCTTCGCCAGTGTGCCCATTCAGGCCAAAGACCGGATCCTGGGTGCCTGCAACGTAATCAGCCGCAGACGTCGCGCCTTCCGTTCTGAGGAGGTGCGGCTCCTGGTCTCGATCGGTCAGCAATTAGGTCTGGCGGTGGAAAACGCCCGCCTCCACGAGCAGGTGCAGCGTGACCTGCGCATGAAGCAAGACCTGCTCCAAGAAATGCACCACCGGGTAAAGAACAATCTGGCCACAGTCGTCGGTTTCCTGGGATTGGAGGCGGCGCGGCACGAAGGACAACCCAAGGAGGCTGCCCCGTTGCGTCGCAGCATCGATCGCATTGCCGCGATCGCGGCCGTCCACGAATTGCTCTTCCATCAAGAGGCTGGCTACACCAGCTTCGAAAGGGTGGCCCAGATCATTGCCGGCGGAATCATCGATCAGGCCCGCACGGAGGGGAGGGACGTGCGCATCCTGGTCGAGAACACGTCTGGGTGTCTATCGGCCCGCCGCGCGACCTCGCTGGCTCTGATTCTGAACGAGCTCTTGTCCAATGCCTTGACCCATGGTTTTCGTGGGCGCCGTGAAGGAACGGTGTGGGTACAGATGAATCGTTGTGACTCAAGAGGTTGGCTTGAGGTCAAGGACGACGGTATCGGACTGCCCACGGGCTTTGACCTGGCTCGCGATGCTGGCATCGGCTTGCAAGTAATCAGCAACCTGGTGCGGCGTGACCTCGAGGGGACCTTTACGCTGGAAAGCGCGGGTGGGGTGCGAGCAGTGGTGTGCTTCCCTGAAGCCAGGGAGTAACACGGAGTGGAATCGCTTCGCATCCTCATTGCCGACGACGAGACCATCATTGTCATGGACCTCAAAGCCCGGCTTGAGCGGTTGGGCCACCGAGTGGTGGGCGATGCCGTTCATGGCCTTCAGGCACTGCAGATGGCACGCGAACTGCAGCCCGATTTGATCATCATGGACATCAAGATGCCCCGTCTGAACGGGATTGAGGCCGCACGCACGATCACGCAGGAATCGCCGGCGCCGATTATCTTCTTGACGGCCTATGGCGACGAGGAACTGGCCCGGCAAGCCAGCCGCGTTGGTGCCCAAGCCTACCTGGTCAAACCAGTCGCCGATAAGCATCTTGTTCCAGCCATTACGCTCGCTTACCATAATTTTCGGCAACTTTTGGCCTTCCGAAAGCGGTTGGCCAGCACTCCATGTGAGAGTGCTTCACCCCACTCCTGTCACGAGCCGATCTTGCGTATTTTCACCTTGGGCCGCTTTACGATACAACGAGGGCAAGAACTAATTTCGAAGGAGGCTTGGAGCGTCGGAAAGGCTGGAGCCCGCAAGGCTCGTGCCCTGCTCGCCTACCTGCTGAGCCGCCAACCCTACGGCGCTTCCCGCGACGAGATTCTGGAACTATTCTGGCCCATGCGAGAGTACGAAATAGCGCGCGGCAGCTTCAATCGCACCCTCTATGCTCTCCGGCGGGCTCTTGAGCCCGCGCTGAAGACTCGCCAGACCTCGACGTACATCCTGCAGGAGCAGGAGATCTACTCACTGAACATGGCTCAAATATGGCTGGATAAGGATGCGTTTCAGACGCATTTGCAGCAAGGAACACGCTGGTGGGCTCGGGGATTGCGAGATGAAGCCTACCGGGAGTGGCAGGAGGCTGACAGACTCTATCGGGGCGATTGGTTGAAGGGCGTGCCAGGAGTGGAAAACTGGTGCACGCCCTTGCGCCAGCAACTGCGCATGGACTATGTTCATTTGCAGTTTAGCCTCGCTGACGCGGCTGAGAGGCAGGGCGACTTCTCCCGGGCATTGCTGTACTCTCAGAAAGCACTGGAACAAGACCCGTTCGATGAAGCGATCAATGAACGCCTGATACGAACCTACCTTCGCCTGGGCCGATTTGCCGATGCGGTGGATCAGCAGCGCTTCTACGAAGCCCGCTGCCAGGACCTCGACATCTCGCCGGCACCGGATTTACTTCGGCGGGCTCAGAAGCTGCCTGTCGACTAATCGCCATTCTTCCCTCGCTGGCTCTCCGAGAGTCCTGTTCCCCCAGCATTTTCCCGAACAAAAACCGAAGTGCCATCGCCTATCATTGGGCCAGCCTCGGCGAGCAGCACGTCGGGATGACAGGCACCGGTCGTCCGAAAATGTCCTGTGCGGCGGCGAGTTCGTCAACGGCCCGCACGGGTTCACCGTGTTCCCCCGAACTTCCATTGATTGCCGTTTGATCTTGCAGCCGCTGCACAGAAAGGAGACAGAAAATGACCCGTCGAGGACAGTTCATGGATCCGCACGACGTCCCAGTTATCCCGGGTACTGAAGGTTGGGAGAGGATGTATCCCTACTATTATCGGTTCGTTCCGCGGGGCGTCGATCCCAAAATGGAGGCGTATGAGAGTTCACAACTCTGGTTTGTGGATAACCTGCACCAGACGGGTCCTCTGCTGCCCTTCGAAACGATCGTGGATGACTGTTGGTGGCCCAGCCTCAGCCAGATCAGTACGCGGGTCGTATGCTTCCCAACCTCCAGAGGAATCGATCATCGCATGCTGTACGGATGGGTTTACCTATCCAGCCTGGAGGAGACCGATCCTGAGATAATCGAAGCAAAAGCGAAAGTGGTCTCAGATCGAATGTCCTTCCTCTTCCAACACTGGGATGACTTTATGCCATCGTGGAAAGAGAAGCAGTACCAGAACGCAAAACGGGTGGACACATTGAGATTTGGCGATTTACCTGAAATGGTCGATGACGCTTACATCTTGAATCACATAGGCCATTCTCCTGCTCATGAGATGAGAATGGACTATTTCAAACTGCTAGAAATTGTTGATCTCTGCTGGGAGCAGCACTTCGAGCTCTTCAACGTTGGACTTGCCGCCTACTTGAGCTTCAGCGATCTTGCGAAGAAGCTTTTCCCCGATATCGCGGATGTAACGATCGGGATGATGTGTGCTGGCGGCGTCCAATACGATTCCTACTTACCGGAGGTAAAGCTACAAGAGCTTGCCCAGTTGGCCATTGATTGGGGAATAGCCGACCTAATCATGCAGCCTGGCACGGCTGACGACGCGGAGGCCAGGTTGGCGACGACCGAGGCTGGCAGGAGGTGGCAGCGGGAACGTGATAAATACCGGGACCCATACTTTTACATTGGAACGGGCTTTAGTGTCGTGACTCATGAAGACTCAAGCTGGAACGACGATCTCAACCTTCCGCTGGCCATTCTGAGGGAGTACATCCCAAAGCTACAACGCGCCGAGACGGTGGCACGAGACATCGGCGCCAAGAAGCAGGAATCCGATGCCCTCGTCGAAAAGTACCGGAATTTGATCCAGGACGAGACCGACAAGGCCATGTTTGATCAGCTTCTGCCTTTGGCACGCCGAGGTGCTGAGCATGCCGAGAGCCATATGTTTTGGGGCGAGGCTCAGTACCAACCGCGGCAATTCAGGAAACTGAATGAATTTGCCGAAGTTTTTTGCAGATATGAGATGCTAGCAGAACCAAAAGATCTCTACTACCTGAATCGGTGGGAAATCCCGACGCTGATTCAAGATCTGACCAACGCATGGGCGACACGATCGAAGCCGGCTGCGTCCTGGTACTGGAAGAAAGAGATCGCCTGGCGTAAAGAGGTATTTGCAAGATTCAAGGACTGGGACGCGCCTCCATTTCTCGGCCGTGTCCCAGATGTAATCACGGACCCATTCACGATTGGCCTGTGGGGAATCACTGATGCCTCCATCGATGCCTATCTCAAGGGGGCCGAAGTCAAGCCGGAAGAACTTTCCGAGCTCACCGGCTTCCAAGGCGCACCGGGGGTAGCTGAGGGGACTGCCAGGGTCGTGGAATCGGTCCGGGCGATTGGAGACGTCCAGGAAGGAGAGATCCTGGTGGTCACACTGACGTCGCCAACCTGGGGGCCAGCGTTTGCCAAAATCACAGCCTGTGTCACAGACATCGGTGGCATGATGAGCCACGCGGCAATTATCTGTCGCGAGTATGGCTTGCCCGCGGTGACAGGTACCGGTTATGCGACGAAAGCAATCAAGACGGGTGACCGAATCAGAGTGGATGGGGATCAGGGGGTCGTAACCATACTGGAGAAGGCCAAATAGGCCAGGAGGCAGTGCAGGGGTATCAGCTTGCGCCCGGTGGACTGGTAGTCAATTGAGCGAGAGCCGCGGGATATCATGCTCGCCAATCTATCAGTCCACCTGCGCCTCCTGCTGTGTTGAGGACGCCGTCCTATTCAAGGCGCGCGGCGACGAACCACCCGCCCGATCCGCTTACTCCATCCAGGAGTGAAGACATGAACCACATTGTTTGGTTGAACGAGTGTAGAAAAACGGATACAGCAAAGCTGGGGGGCAAGAACGCGAACCTCGGTGAATTGATAAGAACGGGTATTCGAGTTCCACCAGGCTTTGCGGTAACGGTCGACGCGTACAAGGAAGCGGTAGAACAGGCTGGTATTCAAGCGGAAATGTCCAAAATCCTGGCCGAGGTCCAGGTGGATGACATTGATTCAGTCGATGCGGCGAGTCAGAACATCCGCCAGCTGTTTGAGTCGATGGCCATGCCCATGGAGATCGCGGAAGCCGTAGATGAATATTATACGATGTTGACAGAGCAATGTGATGTTCCCGAGGTTCCAGTTGCCGTGCGCTCCAGTTCGACCGCCGAGGACCTTGCCGATGCTAGCTTCGCCGGTCAGCAAGAAACCTACCTCTGGGTTCAAAACAAGGATCAGGTAAAGAAACACATTATCAAGTGTTGGTCGAGCTTGTTTACGGCGCGCGCGATCAGCTACCGGATCAAGAAAGGCTTTCCCCACGAGCGGGTTGCAATCAGTGTTGGCGTCCAGAAGATGGTCAACGCTAAGGTGGCTGGCGTCCTGTTTACCCTCAATCCGATAACTGGCGATCGGTCCAGGATCGCCCTATGTGCGAGCTGGGGGCTCGGGGAGCCGGTTGTGAGCGGGGAAGTCACGCCTGATGAATGGCTGATCGATAAGTTTACTTTCGAGGTTGTCCGGTGCAGGCTGGCGCCAAAAGCCATTGAATACGCCCCCGATTTCGCTAGTGGAAAAGTGACAATCGTCGATGTGCCGGATGAGCGACAAAACATTTTGTGCCTGAGCGATGAAGAGATCAGTGAATTGGCGAGGTTGGCCACAGTTATTGAGAACCATTATGGGACAGCCCAGGATATCGAGTGGGCTATTGACCATGACTTCGCCTTCCCGGAAAACGTATTCATCGTCCAATCCCGTCCCGAGACGGTCTGGAGTCGGCGCGAGGTGAGGCCTGTCGTGCAAAGAGAAGCCACCGCTCTAGACTATATCCTGGGTGTGTTAAGTGGTGGCACAAAATTAAAGTGAGAAAGACTTTCGCCTAAGATGATCCAACCTGTTTTCTATGTAGTCGGGAAGCTGCAACTTATCAAAGGAGTACTAGAACATGGGAACGCAAAACCAATTGCCCTTATTGTCACTGAACGAAAGAGACAGAAGGTGGGAACTGATAAGGAAGGACATGGAGGAACGTGGATTAGATTGTTTGGTCATTCAGGGTGATCAGGGTCTATGGGGCTATAACGACTGCAATGTTCGATACGTGACAGGCATCGGTGATTTTGGCTATGCTCTTTTCCCGTTGAAAGAGGACCCGATCTGCTTTGTCTGGTGGACAGCCCCCTACCAGGCGCGTCGCAGTAAAGACGAATCTCACCTGACATCTACCATCCGGAGCAAGGTGAAGAAAGACGCGCCGACGAGAAATCCCTGGGCCTTGGAGAAACCGTGGGTAAGGGACATTCGACAGGGATGGCCACGACCATCGGAAGCAATCGTGACCGCGATTAAGGACCTGGGGCTGGAGAAAGGCACGATCGGGTTGGTGAGTACGTACCATAGCTGGGAGCCGGAAGGGACCTTTCCATATACGGTTATCAAGAATCTGTATTCTGCGTTACCGCAGGCTGAACTCATCGAGAACGCGACGGATATTCTGGAGAAAGCACGACTTCGCAAAAGCACAGAGGAGATTCGTTGCATTGAGGTCGCTGGTGAAATTGCTGACCGGGGCATCGAGGCGGCCCTGAATCATATCCGGCCGGGTGTGAACGAGGTCGGAGTATACGCGAAGGTGGTCGAAGCCTTCTTGGCGCACGGATCGGAGCGCCTATTTATGAACTGGTGGGCCTCGGGTCAGGCGCCGACGCACACCCAGTATTTTGTCCCCACCGATCGAATCATGTGCGAAGGTGATATTCTCTACAACGAATACACTCCTCGCTACGGTGGCTACGTCGCACATCCGCACCAACCTATATCGATAGGGAAGCCGATCGAGGAATATCAGACAATGTTTGCTCTGTTGAAGCAGACGAGAGATGAGGCGTTGAGCAAGCTGAAACCTGGAGTGACAATAGCCGAACAGACCGAAGCATTGACGAAGCCACTTGAGGACGCCGGCTACAGCTACTTACACTGTCCGTTCCATGGGCTTGGTCTCTCTGGTTTGGAGTTTCCGAATGCGGAGTTTTGGGGGAAAACCTCCCCATACGTTGTTTCACCGCCCGACATGGTTTTTGAGGAGGGTATGGTTCTGGCATATGAACCCATGATCTCTACGCCCGACCGCAAAATAGGGTTTCCGCTGGGCGATACCGTTATAGTAACCAAGGATGGTTCTCGTCGGTTGAGCAAATATTGCGATGACTTGATTGTGGTTTGATCGCCAGATGAAGCGCTACCAACCCCGCTCCATGATTCGTCTAAACCAAGGAGAGTGTCATGAAAAACATAAGAGAATGGATCTCAATCTGTGAGAGGGAAGGGGATCTGAAGAGGATAACCGCCGAAGTCGACTGGAATTTAGAGATCTCTCACATCGCCAAGCTGAATGAGGAGCAGAAAGGTCCGGCCTTGCTCTTCGAGAATGTGAAGGGGTATGACATCCCCGTTCTCGCTTCAGCCTTAACCACCTCAAAAAGATTGGCGATTACCCTCGGAATGCCTCTTCATTATTCCATCTGTGATATGGGGCGAGAATGGGTAAAGCTCACGGGCAGAGAATTGATCCGGCCTCGCATCGTCAATCCTGGCCCCGTGACCGAGATGGTGATTGAGGAGAACGATGTTGACCTGCTGCGGGACTTTCCAGTTCCGAAATTCTACCCGAAAGATGGGGGCAGGTATATTGGCACAGCCGTATATCTGCTGACACAAGACATGGAAACGGGATGGGTCAACATGGGCACGTACCGTATGATGGTTCATGACCGAAATCATACGGGTATCCAAATCATCAAGGGCAAGCACGCCGACATGCATTTGAAGCAATACCAAAAAGCTGGTAAGCTTATGCCCGCTGCGGCTGTAATCGGGTGTGATCCCGTCCACTTTTTTGCCTCAAGCGTTCCTTTGCCTTACCAGGTAAGTGAATACGATATTATTGGCGCGTTGCGAAAAGAGCCGGTAGAGGTATTCAAAAGCGACCTGACCGGTTTGTTGTTACCTGCTCACGCTGAGATTGTCCTCGAGGGATTTGTCGATCCCAACGACGTTCGACCGGAGGGTCCTTTTGGCGAGTACACTGGCTACTATTCCGGTGCGGACAAAGAAGAGTGGCCCAAGCAAGTTCTGCACGTCACGCGGATTCTGCGGCGCAGAAAGCCCGTTTTCTGGGTCACGAGCGTGGGCAAGCCCATCACAGACACGCATGTGATCAATTCCCTCACTCGAACAGGCACGCTGTGGTCCGATCTCGAGGCGATGCGAGTTCCGGGGGTACAGTCAGTGTATGTTCTGCCTCAATCGGCAGGGAGATTCTGGGCCATCATATCGTTGAAAACGATGTACCCTGGCCATTCAAACCATGCGGCGATGGCGGCACACGGTTGCTCGACCGGCCACTACGGGATGAAGGGCGTGATCGTGGTAGATGCGGATATTCACGCCGAAGATTTGGATCGAGTCATCTGGGCCTTGAGCGTCAGATATGATCCTGCGCGAAGTACAGAGGTGATTTCACGCGCCAGGTCGACGCCGCTCGACCCATCCCTGCCCATCCAGGCAAGGCACATTGGCTCCAAGATCATTATGGATGCGACCATTCCTTACGAGTGGGATCGCAAGCCAGAGGAAATTTTTCTCGATGAGGAAGTTGCCAGGCGAGTGAAGGCGCGCTGGAACGAGCTTGGTTTAGATTAGAGTGATCGCTGAGGAGCTGTCCAAAATCGACCCCGGGCCTTCTTCACCGTGAGACAGGCAGGTAAAGAATAAGGTCATTGCCTGTCTTATTCTCAGAGCACGAAGACGCCAAGAAATAACTGAAGGAGCTGTTTCCTTCAAAGATGGTCGTTTGCTTCAGAGCCTGGTATCTTGGTGCCTTCGCGGTTAGAGAGAATGCTATCCGAGGAATATCGTGGTAGAAAGCGTAAGATGATGCCTGGATGACCACCGCGCTAGATCAATGTAATTGGATTGAGGGTGGCTGCCTGGCTGGTGGTGGAAGTGAGCCACTACTGAGATGGATAGGAGGAGAAAATGAAGCCAGTGCGACTCAACGAAAAGGAAGTCGCGAAGTATCTGGAGGAAGGGTGGTGGACGAAAGCCACCTATTTTGATTATTGGGCGGAAAACGCCGGGAAATGGGGCGATAAAGAGGCACTTATAGATACCTTGGGAACGAGGCTGACGTGGGCCGAGGCCGTACAACTGGCGACCAGGGTTGCCCTTGCGTTCTCGAACGAATTAAAGCTCGATAGGGACTGCCGGGTGGTTCTACAGTTGCCCAACATGGTCGAACACTTCTTAGTCCGGGTTGCATGTGAGAGAGCGAGTTTGGTCTCGATTCCTCTGATGGTCACATACCGGCATAGCGAGGTCAAAGCCATCGCCAAGCAAACAGAGGCCAAGGCCATCGTGATCGTCAAGGAATATCATGGGTTTAACCATTACCAAATGGCCAAGGACCTTCAGGCTGACTTGCCCGCGCTGAAACACATCATTGTTGTCGGTAAGGATGTTCCGGCGGACTGCGTCTCGCTGAATCAGGTACTCGAGCATCCTTATGAGCGCGAATGCAACCTTGTGGAGCTTGAAGACAGGAAAATGGATGCTGTCGAAGATGTAGCCTACCTGGTAACCTCAACGGGCACGACGGGTTCGCCCAAGATTGCCGAGCGGTGTATTGCTCGAGACGTGTGGGCCGCCAAGCAGCACATTATGAATTGGCAAGTGACTGCCGATGATGTCATTTTGGCGCTGGCTCCAGTTGCAGGCGCGCCAGGTGGTACGCCAACCTATGAGGTCGCTCCAATAACAGGAGCCAAGATTGCCCTGGAGTATCTTCCGCGGGATGAGGAGACGCTCCGATTCATCGAGAAGGAGCGGGTTACGTGCATAGCCCTGGTACCCACCCAGTTGGCCCGGCTCTTACAGCTGCCGGTCGAAAAGTATGATCTTTCATCCTTGCGCTTCATTCGAACCTCAGGCGGTATCTTGCCCCCAGCACTGGCTAAGGAGGCTGAGGAGAGATTGAAGTGCCCCGTCCTCGGTACGTATGGTTCTCGCGATGCCGGGTCAATATCAGGGGTGCCGATATGGGCAACGGAGGAGCAACGATATACGACTGTCGGCAGACCATATCCGGGGACTGAGGTGAAGGTGTTGGATGACGACGGGAGAGCGGTGGAGTGGGGGGAACCAGGGCTACTTTACTTCAGAGGACCGGGCTGTACTATTGGCTACTACAAAGATCCGGAGAAGACGAGGGAGGTTTTCGACGAGGACGGCTGGGCGTGCCCAGGTGACATGGTAACAATCACTGAAGACGGATTCTTAAGGGTAGTCGGCAGGAAGAAGGACGCCATCATCCGAGGTGGGCAGAATATCTATCCGAGAGAGGTCGAGGATTTCCTGGTAGCCCATCCGAAAGTCGTCGAGGCTGCGGTTGTGCCTATGCCCGATCCCGAGATGGGGGAACGCGCTTGTGCCTTTGTCACCTTGAAGAGGGGCGAAATATTTGTCTTCGAGGAGATGGTAGACTATTTGAAGAGCAAGAAAATCGCCAGGTTTAAGTTCCCGGAGCGGTTAGAGGTGCTAGAGGCTCTTCCCCTCGCGGGAGGAAGCAAGATAGACAAGAAGGAGCTGACCAGGCTCGTGACGGAGAAGCTGAAGGCTGAGGGCAGACTTGTCACCCCTCAATAACCCCCGTAAGATTCCCTGAAAATCGAAAAATGAGATAGGCTGACGATGATTAAGACAGTTCTTATTTTGGCTGCGTTGGATACCAAGTGGCAAGAAGCGGATTTCTTAAGCAAGCAGATTCAGCATCGCGGTTACAGAACACTGCTCCTGGACATCGGTATGAAAGGCGAGCCAGGGCTATATGCTGATATTGGTCGTGAAGAGATTCTATTGGCGAGCGGAGAAGATCCCCAAGGAGTGGCAGCTATCGTTGATGATCGAGAGAGAGTGATGTCCGTTGTGGTGCGTGGGGCCGCTCGGATACTCGAGGAGCTCTACGGCCAGGCGAGAATCGATGGAGCTGTGTGCCTCGGCGGGATTACTGGGACTCGAATCGGGACCAGCATTATGAAATCGCTCCCTTTCGGCGTTCCCAAACTCGCTATCTCTAGCACAGCATCGCTGGGCGGATTTGCCTCACGATATATCGGGATGAGCGATATCACGCTCTCACACTCGGTTGTAGAGTTCAGTGGGCTGAATGATGTCTTGAGAAATATCTTGGCCCAGGCTGCAGGAGCAATCTGTGGGATGGTAGACGGCGCCGGTGAAGCCCCGATTGCGGTTCAACAAGAGAGGCCTTTCGTTGGAATGACACAGTGGGGACCCTGTGAAGTCTGCGCCACAGCCGTCAGACACCAGCTTGAGAGCAAGGGGTATCAAGTCGTCGGGTTCCCGGCGAATGGTATCGGTGACCGGGCGATGGAAGAGATGATCGAACGCCAGGGGCTATTTCAGGCCGTGATTGATCTTGCGCCCGGGGGCGTTGGCGAAGAGCTACTTGGCTTCAGCAGGGCCGCAGGCTCATCTCGACTCGAAGCTGCGGGCAAGCGAGGGATTCCGCAAATTGTCGCGCCAAGCGGTGTGAATTTTGGGACTCCGCTAAAAGCAAAGTATAAGCCAAAATACGAGCTGCGGAAAAAGTATGATTATGATGGGCTGCGCACTTTTATAAGGCTATCAAACGATGAACTTGTCATGGTAGCAACAGTAATGGCCAGAAAACTCAATCGAGCTCGCGGTCCAGTGAAGGTCGTAATTCCACTTGGTGGATGGTCATCAGTTGAGAGCAGGCAAACGGGTTTTTATGATGGAGAGGCAGATAGGGTATTCGTCGATCAACTGAAAAGGCGTCTGAGCCCCAATGTAGAAGTCATGGAGATAGATTCCGATCTAGACACGACTGACTTCGCGCAAGCGATTGTTGACATCTTTGAGCGCCTATGCATTTCTTCTGCGGTCGCGGCAGTTGAGTCCTCGACTTCCGTTAGGAGCTAAGCAACTGGTACATTCGAACCACCTGGCAGACCATCCTCGCCAGGCTCCACGTGAGCAGCCGCCGTGAGGCTGCCCGCTACGCTCGCCACAAGGGCATGCTGTGAGGAGGGGGTTGTCCGATGTCGGAGGGACCTGAGTGGCTGGCCTGCTTCGCTCGACGTGTTGCCCGATGGTCCAATCCGGAGACCGAGGTTGAAGGAGGCTTGATGACGAGGTTTGACAGGGCCTCGCGGCCGTTGCTGTCATTGTCTCGCCAAGCACAGCATCACGTGGCCGAAGGCCAGGGCAACCGCGAACTTGATTTTCAACAAAATTGATTCACAACCTCATAGTCTATCCTATTGCTTGTGCCTCGCAACTCGTGTATGATGCGGTAGAAAGTTACACAATCTTCCGCAATCCTCCCTGGTTCGACCATATGAAGAGGGCGAGGCATGGGACTACGTCTGGCCGATCGCCTGAGTGCGGCCCGTCATCGCCGGTTTGTCGGGCGAGAGACAGAGATCACTCGTTTTCGCACTGTTCTGACTGCTGCAGAATTGCCGTTTCCCGTTTTGTACATCTTCGGGCCAGGAGGCGTTGGCAAGACGACGCTCCTGGCCGAGTTCGTCGCTCTGTGTGCTCAGACTCAGACCCCGGCGATCTCCATCGACGCGCGCAATATCGAGCCGGCTCCCGACGCGTTTCTCAATGTCCTCACATCGGCGATGGGACTTGTGCCTGGCGAATCTCCCGTTCAGGCGCTTGCCGCCGCGTCGCGACGTCACGTCATTCTGCTCGACACGTTTGAAACCCTGGCCCCACTCGATAGTTGGATCCGCGACATCTTCCTCCCCCAACTTCCCGAGAATACCCTGGTCGTGCTGGCCGGTCGCCAACCGCCGTCTACCGCCTGGCGCGCAGATCCGGGGTGGCAGTCCCTTGTTTACACGCTCTCCTTACGCAATTTGAGTCCTGAGGAAAGCAGGAGCTATCTTCTCAAGCGGGAGATTCCGCTCGAGCAGCACCAGGGAGTGCTGGACTTCACCCATGGCCATCCCCTCGCCCTCTCGCTTGTCGCCGATGTGTTCGCCCAACGGCACGGATTTCGTTTCGAGCCGGAAGCCACGCCAGATGTGATCAAGGTCCTGGTGGAACGGTTCATTCAAAAAGTGCCGAGCCCCGCTCACCGCGCGGCGTTGGAGATTTGTGCCCTGGTCCGCCTGACCACCGAAGGGTTGCTTTCGGAGATGCTGATGATGCCCGACGCCCACGAGTTGTTTGAGTGGTTGCGGGAACTGTCGTTCATCGAAGCCGGGCGCCTGGGCCTCTTCCCCCATGATCTGGCGCGAGAGACGCTGATTGCAGACATGCGCTGGCGGAATCCCGATTGGTACGCCGAACTGCACCGCCGGGCTCGTACCTACTACCTCGAGCGCCTCCAGCAGACCCAGGGGCAAGAGCAACAGCGGATCCTGAGCGATTACATTTTCCTCCACCGGGACAACCCGGTCGTGCGACCCTATTTCGAGTGGCAGGGGAGCAGTGGGGCGTTAGCCGACACGCTGAGGCCGGGGGACGAACCGGCGCTGCTCAGGATGGTGGCGCAACACGAAGGGGAAGGGTCTGCCCGGTTGGCGGCGCATTGGATCGCCCGGCAACCGGGTGGCGTGTCCGTCTTTCGCCAGGGGCTGCAGCCCCCGGCGGGCTTGCTGGTGATGGTTGGGCTGCAACAGGCCACGGCCGAGGAGTTAAACAACGACCCGGCCACACAGGCGGCCTGGCACTATTTGCGGCGTCACGCCCCGTTGCGTCCCGGTGAAAGTGCTACCCTCTTTCGTTTCTGGATGGCGCACGATACCTATCAGGCGGTCTCGTCGATCCAGAGCCTGATCTTCGTGAATATGGTCCGGCACTATCTCACCACCCCCGGCCTGGCATTCACCTTTCTGCCCTGCGCCGAACCGGACTTCTGGGCGCCTGTGTTTGCGTACGCCGATCTGGCCCGGATTCGCGAGGCCGATTTCCAGGTGGAGGGGCGGCACTACGGCGTGTACGGCCACGACTGGCGTGCGGTGCCACCGATGGCGTGGCTGTCGCTTCTGGCTGAACGGGAAATTGCAACTACCCCGCTCGCCGTGCCGTCGCCGTCCATCGCCGAACCGTTGGTGGTTCTCAGCCAGCCCGAGTTTGCTTCGGCGGTACGCGATACGCTGCGTGATCTCTTCCACCCCGAGGCTCTTCGCGGGAACCCCCTGCTGCGCTCGCGGCTGGTCGTGGACCGGGTCGGCGCGAACGCCGACGAGGCCAGGCGGGTGGCGGCGTTGCAGGGGATGGTGAAGGAGGCGGTTGAATCATTGCAACAGTCGCCGCGCGAGGCGAAACTCTATCGCGCCCTGTACCACACCTATCTTCAGCCCGCAGCGACGCAGGAGCAGGCCGCTGAATTGTTGGATCTACCCTTCAGCACCTTCCGCCGCCACCTCAAGTCGGGAATCACCCAGGTGGTGGAGATTCTGTGGCAGCAGGAACTCGGCGGGTCGGAAAAATGAACAAAAAGTGAGCGTTTTTTGGCCTGGTACGTAACGGGCGACTTCTTCTACACTGCGGCTGTCAATTCTGGCAGCCGCAGTTTTCTTTGTCCCCGGATTCTGGCTTCACAAGGATCGAGGCGGAGTGAACCACACAGGCTGTCCCGAACCGGCCGGGTCGAAAGGCGCAAATGAGCAGGGTGCTGTTGAAAATGAGCAGCAAGTGAACAGTTTTTGGCCTGGAAGATGAGCACCGCTCTATGGTTACACTATAGCCGTTGGTCTGAGAGCCGTAGGAGCACTTTTGCCCGCTGGTTGGCAGGATGAAGCAGGAGGGCTTTCGGAGCAGGTTCTCGAATCGGCGCGACAGGTAGTCATTGTCTCTCTCAGCTGGGCGCGGGCCTGGCACCGCCCAGCAGGGACGGGGGAGCGCCAGACCGATTCGCTGTCTCCCGCCAGCCCTCCGCCCCTTTGGAAGCGAGGACATGATGCATCCCACGTGCCCGAGGCGCCGGTTCTCTTCGCGCCGTCCGAGGTGGTTGGTCCTCTCTGTTCTGATCATCACGCTGGTCTTGCTTGTCTCGCCCGTTGCCGTTTCCGCTCACCCGCTGGGTAACTTCACCGTGAATCGCTACAGCCGTCTGGTGCTTGGGGCCGAGCAGGTGCACCTGCACTACGTGCTCGATATGGCTGAGATTCCGGCTTTCCAGGAACGTGCTTGGATCGACGCAGACCGTGATGGCAGCATTAGCGACGACGAGCAGGCGCAATACCTGGCCCGCGAACTGGCTACGTTACAGAGCAACCTCTCCCTGCGTATCGACGGGATGCCCCTGCGGCTGGAGTCTCAGGCGCAGCATCTGGAATTCCCGCCGGGCCAGGGTGGCCTGAACACCTTGCGGCTGAGTGCCGACTTCGTGGCCACACTGCCGAAGGAGCGCCCTGCCTGGCAGGGTGAGTACCGCGACGACAACTACAGTGGGCGACTCGGCTGGCAGGAGATCGTCGTTCAGGCGCGCTCGGACGCCCTGCTACTCGAGTCCACCGCGCCAGCCCAGGACGTCAGCCAGGAGTTGCGCCAGTACCCTCAAGACCTCTTGCAGAGCCCGCTCAGGATCAGCAGCGCCAGCTTTCGCTTCCGCCCAGGGGTTGCGACGGCCGGGTCAACGGTGGCGGCTGGGGCCAGCCAATCGCTGCAGGCGCGGGCCCAGGACCGTTTCGCATCTCTGATTGCGACGCCTACCCTGGCACCCGGCACCGTGCTGTTGGCGCTGCTGGCCGCGTGTATCCTGGGCGCTATGCACGCACTGACCCCCGGCCATGGCAAGACGATCGTCGCTGCCTATTTGGTCGGCTCGCGGGGCACCGCGCGCCACGCTGCGTTTTTAGGGCTCACAACCACGATTACCCACACCGCCGGTGTCTTCATCCTCGGCCTCGTCACGCTCTTCTTATCCCACTTTTTGTTGCCCGAGCAACTGTATCCCTGGCTGGGTGTCGTGTCGGGGGCGCTGGTCTGCGCCATCGGCCTATCGCTGCTGAGCGCACGGCTGCGCCGCTTGATCAGGCACAACGATCGCGACCATAGCCACGACCATCACCACAGTCACGACCACGGGCACAGTCACAACCACGATCACGGCGACGCCCACGATCACAGCCAGAGCCATCTGCCGCCCGGTGCGGACGGCACACCCTTGAACTGGCGCAGCCTGCTGGCGCTCGGCATCTCAGGCGGGTTGCTGCCCTGCCCTTCGGCGCTCGTGGTGCTCCTCAGCGCCATCGCGCTGCAACGGGTCGGTTTTGGGCTGTTACTGATCGTAGCATTCAGTTTCGGCCTGGCCAGCGTGCTGACGGCGATTGGCATCCTGCTGGTTCACGCCGGGCGGCTGGTCGAGCGTGTCCCCGCGCGCGGGCGCCTCTTGCAGACCGTGCCGGTGGGAAGCGCCCTCGTGATCACCATCGCCGGCATCGGCATTACCGTCCGCGCGTTGATCGAGACCGGCCTGCTGTGACGAAACCGGCGATCACGGGATCGACTCCAGACGTCGCGTGTTGAGGCGGTTTGCGCCCAGCCCGCCCCGCGCGCCTGTTCCCTCATTCCCGATCCCGGGTCCGTCGCCAATGTCACGCTCGCGGGCGCCCCAGCTCTCGATCGGCCGCTCAGCGAGGGGAGAAAGGAGGAGTACCACAGCACGATAGGAACGGATTCATCAACTCAATTTGTACGTATGTACCGCATGAGCGCTGAGGGCAGCCCTCCTCCAGGTCCCCAACATGGGGAGGGGGCCACCGGCGGTGTCCCCGGGCGCCCAGCACCGTCCTTGAACGACTCCCCTCGCCTTCCACGCGCGGGGGCCGAGGGTGAGCTCCTCTCGATTCCACCCAGAAGGAGAGACAGACAGATGAACCATCTTTCGCCCATTTCCCGTCGATTCCTGATTGTCGCGAGCGCCGCGCTGACGCCGATTGTCCTGGTCGCTGTGCTCCTGATCGGCTATGGACCGACGCAGGTGAACGCATCGAGCCACCGTGAGGCCCCGTTGATCGCGGCCGATCCCTACGCCGACACGACGGACGTCTACGCGTTCGTCAGCCCCGACCGGCCCGACTCGGTGACTATCATCGCCAGTTGGATCCCCCTCGAGTCACCCGAGGGCGGCCCCAACTACTATAAGTTTGCCGATGATGTCCTCTACGAGCTGCATGTGGACAACGTGGGCGACGGCCGGAGCCACGTGACCTACCAGTTCAGGTTCAAGACCGAGGTCCGTAATTCCACTACCTTTCTGTACAACACAGGCCCGATTGGCTCGCTAACCGACCCCAACTGGAATGTGCGCCAGTTCTACACGGTCACCGAGATTGTTTCGCCGACCGCGGGCAGCAGGGTGACCAAGGTGTTGGGCAGCAATCTGCCCTCGCCCCCGGTCAACATCGGCAGCAAGTCTACCTCCAACTACGATGCGCTGTTCAACGCCGGGATCCGCACGATCACGAACAGTGGCGACAACATCAAGGTCTTTGCCGGCCAGACCGACGATGCCTTCTTCGTGGACCTGGGTTCGGTCTTCGACCTGCTGTCGTTGCGAGGCCAGGCGCCGCCGATCGGCTACCCCGGCGGTCCCACCCCGGGCCTGGATGGCCTTTCAGGCTACAACGTGCACAGTATCGCCCTCCAGGTGCCGATCAGTCGCCTCCTTGCAAGCGCTCCATCCGGTGAGACGGTCATCGGCGTGTGGGCCACCTCCAGCCGCCAGAGTACCCGTGTCCTCGCGCCGCTCGGCGGGGTCTCCACCAGTGGCGACTGGGTGCAAGTCTCGCGCCTCGGAATGCCGCTGACCAACGAGGCCGTCCTGCCGCTGGCCCTCAAGGATGCCTTCAACGGCCTCAAGCCCGAGCAGGACTACGGGCTCTTCACGAGTGGCACGCCGGCCGGCAACCTGCTGGCGAGCAGCGTCCTCACACCTGAACTGCAGACGCTTCTCAACGCCCTGTACGGGGTGCCGAACCCGGGCAAGCCGCGCACCGATCTGGTTGAGATCTTCCTGACCGGGATCCAGACCGACCAGCCATTCGCGATCCACACGCCGGGTGGCGACGTGACGCTCCCGGCCGGTACCGTCGTCAACAAACCCACGAAGAGCGCGGCGATCCAACCGGCTGAGATGCTGCGCCTCAACACCGCCTTCCGGCCCGGGACCCACTGCGCGCCCACGCCGAACTATCAACTTGGCCTGCTGGGCGGCGACGCCTGCGGCTTCCCCAACGGCCGGCGCCTGGCGGACGACGTGACCGACATCGAATTGCTCGCCGTCGCCGGGGCGGCCTGGCAGGTCGTGACCGGCGACACGAGCTTCAGCTTCAACCCGGCGCTGATCGGGGTGCTCAGCGACAGCGTCAGCAAGAACGACAAGCCGTTCCGGTCCACCTTCCCGTATCTGGCGGAACCGCACCAGGGTCAGGAGCACTACCACTCCTTCCTCAGCCACATGTGGCTCGCGGCCCAGGCCAAGAACTGGTTCGTCCCGCTGCCGTAGCTCGGAAGCCAGGTGCGGTGCACGTCCCACGTGCGCCGCACCTGGTCACCTTTGGAGGAGACCGATGCACGTCCTTGTCGGTCGGCGCCCCGAGCAGCGGCTGCTTTCAGCCCTGCTGATTCTTGGACTGATGGTGGCTGCCCGGGTGGCTCTGGCGCGCACCCAGGCCTTTGCCTCCCAGCCAACTGCTCTCGCGCCGGCGCCGGTTCAACTGACGACCGAGGACACCATCACGAAGCTCCAGGATCGCATCCGGAGCCATCCCGAGGACAGCGCCGCGTACGCCCAACTCGGGCTTGCGCTGTTCCAGCGCATTCGCGAGACGGCCGACGCTTCCTTGTACATTCCGGCCGAGACCGCCCTCACGGAGGCCCTCAATCGCGATCCGCAACAGCTCGACGCGCTGATCGGTCAGGGGATGCTGGCGCTGTCGCGCCACCGGTTTGCCGAGGGGCTCCAGTGGGGTGAGCGGGCGCGGGCTCTCAACCCCTACCGCGCGCAGACCTACGGTATTATCGCCGACGCGCAGATCGAATTGGGGCGCTACCCGGAAGCGGTCGCGACGCTGCAGCAGATGGTGAATCTGCGTCCCGACCTGAGTTCCTACAGTCGCATCTCCTACATCCGCGAATTGCACGGGGACACTGCCGGCGCCATCGCGGCGATGAAGCAGGCCGTTGCTGCCGGCAACCCCGCGGCGGAGGGGACACTCTGGACGCAGGTCCAGCTCGGTCACCTCTACTTTAACAGCGGCGACTGGCAACGGGCTGAGGCGAGCTACCAGCAGGCACTTCAGGTCCGTCCCGACTATGTCTACGCCCTGGCGGGGATCGCGCGTGTGCGAGCGGCGCAGGGCCGGTATGAGGAAGCGATCGGCGCCTATCAGAAGATCGTCACGCTGTTGCCGCTGCCCGCCTTCGTGATTGTCCTCGGCGACCTCTACCAGGCTACCGGGCAGCCGGCCGAAGCCCGGAATCAGTATGACCTGGTGCGCGCCATCGAGCAGCTCAACGCCAGCGCGGGCGTGGACGTGGACCTGGAACTGGCGCTGTTCGACGCCGACCATGGTGCTGACCCGGTGCAGGTCCTCAAGCGGGCGCGCGCGGCCTACAGCCGGCGGCCCAGTATCTTCGCCGCCGATGTACTCGCATGGGCGCTCTACCGCCACGGTGACTATCCCGAGGCCTGGCGCTATAGCCAGGAGGCCCGGCGCCTGGGTACCCGCGACGCAACACTCCACTATCACGCCGGGATGATCGCCTATGCCCTCGGTGACCGAGAGAGCGCAGCCGGGCATCTGCGCCAGGCCCTCGCCATCAACCCGGGCTTCTCGATGCGCTATGCACCCTGGGCGCGGACGCTCCTGATGAGACTGGAACAGTGAGCCACCTTTGCCTTCAAAATGGGCAGAAAGTGAGCATTTTTTGATCTGGAAAGCGAGACTGGATGAGGGCATACTCAGATTATCGGCGCGAATTGCCGGTGATCTGTGGAGCATGGTATGTCCGAGAGTATGACTCGATTCATGACAGATTTGCTGGAGGCCTGGAATACCCACGATGTTGAGCGCGTCGTGACGTTCTACGCACCCGAGTACGAGGGAGTCGACGTTGCCCAGGCGAGCCCGCAGTATGGGCCGCAGGGAATCCGCCAGATGGTCACCTGGTACTGGCGTGCCTTCCCCGACCTGCACTTTAGCGGAGACGAAATCATTGTCGATGGCAACCGTGTGGTGCTCATCTGGACGGCACACGGGACCCATCAGGGCGTGTTGATGAAGATTCCTCCGACCGGGCGACCCGTGAACGTGCGTGGCGTGTCGCGGCTGACGATGAAAGGTGGCAAGATCGCCAACGCCCTATACATCTGGGATGTTGCCGGCCTGTTGCGTGCCATTGGGCTCTTGCCTGAGCTCGTGGCCTGACGGGATCTGAGCCGAGGGTGACAGCTGCCAGTCTCAGCCTCATTACGTCGGAGCGGCTGTTGACCCAGGCGGGCGGCGCCTGGCGAGGGCCAGGGCTGCTGGAGGGGGCGCCGGCTGTCAGGCGGTGGCGTCCCCGTGCCTGGTGCTGTCGTCGACCATAGGGAGCTCCCCCGTTTTGGATCTCGTTCCGCTTCCGCGGGCCAGAGTCGTCCGGATCTCGCGATGATTTCAGGAGGTATCCTCAATGAATTCCAACCTGCTGCTCCTGGTCCTTGGGTGTTGGACGCTGGTGGTGGCATTGCGGACCCGAGCGTTCGTGCGACAGCCGGCGTGAGGCCAGCGCCGGCAGAGGAATGTGGAGATAACCCGGCGTGTCGCCGGGGGAAGGGAGTGGATCGTATGGCATCGCATGCAGTCGCAAACAGAGCCGGCATCGCCCCAATGCCCTCGACCGCCTTCGAGCGTTTCGCGGGCCTCTGCGGTATGCTGGTCGGTGTCGTCGGCTTCTTATACTCGGTTTCCTTCATCGTGCTACGCAACGATCTGCTGAGTGCGCTCTTTCTCATGCTGGGTGGACTGCTCACCACCGCCGTGCTGGTAGCCCTCTACGAGCGCCTGCGGGAGACCAACGCGTCCGTCGCCCTGTGGGCGCTGCTGCTCGGCCTTGTGGGTGCAGCGGGCTCGGCGATCCACGGTGGCTACGACCTGGCGAACACCATCAACGCACCCGAGGCGATCCCCGCGAACCTGGCCAACCTCCCGAGCCAGATTGATCCGCGCGGCCTGCTCACGTTTGGCGTTGCGGGGATGGCCTTGCTTGTGATCGCCTGGTTGATCACGCGTGGCGGGCAGCTGCCCAAAGGTCTCGGTTCGCTCGGCTATCTTCTGGCTATTCTGCTTATCATCGTCTACCTGGCGCGGCTGATCGTGCTGACCCCAACCAACCCGGTGCTTCTCGTGCCCGCGCTGCTGACCGGCTTCGTCGTCAACCCCATCTGGTACATCTGGTTGGGGCTGACGCTCTGGCGAGGGCGGGGCGGGGAGACGGCGGCGCGATGACACGGATTGTGACGAGCGCCCTCATTCATAAACCCATCGAGCAGGTCTTCGACTACGTCACGACGCCCGGCAACTGGCCCCAGTGGCACCCATCCTCCCTGGCCGTCAGCGGCGCGGCCCAGCATTCGTTGGAGCCCGGCGAGCAGGTCACCGAGGAGTTCCGGGTGGCGGGGCGCCGCGGGCGGGTTGTGTGGACGGCGCGCGAGCGGGAGGCACCGCGTCGATGGGTGATCGACGGTCAGATCGAGGGCCGCAGGGGCGGTGGAACCATTACCTACAACCTGACACCCCACTCCGACGGCACAACCTTCGAGCGCGAGTTCGTCTACACAATGCCCAACCCGCTGGAAGCCTTGCTGGATCGCCTGGTGCTGCGCCGCCGTATCGAAGCGGAGTCAGCCGAGGCCCTGCGACGGTTGACGGTAGTGCTGGAATCGGCCTGACACGCCTCAAGATGCTCCCGCGGTACGGCCCTTGCTGGGGGTGAGACCGGGGCTGAGCCGCGATCGCTGAAAGATGAATGATGAACGGAGTTGGCTTCTGGCGTTCATCATTCATCGTTCGGCATTTCAATATCCTCGCCCACCCGTTGGCAAGCCGCATGATTGCCCGAGATTCCCTCAGGAGGAAGTATGGCAAACCGCTTTGTCTCACGCGGCTTCGTTGGCAAACGGCGGCAGCCAGAAGCGGCGAACCGCGTCCCGCCCGGGCAGTACGTGACGCCCGACTTCCCCGTGCTCTCGGCCGGACCGACGCCGCACACGCTGCTGGATCGATGGACCTTTACCATTGAAGGACTGGTGCGGGAGCCGGTCCGGTGGTCTTGGGATGAATTCGTGAAACTTCCCATCCAAACGTTTGTTGCCGATATTCACTGTGTGACGAAGTGGAGCAAACTCGACACGCGCTGGGAAGGCGTGAGTGTCGACACGCTGCTTGAACACGCCGAACTCGACCGCACGGCCACGTATGTGACTGCCTTCTGCGATGGCGGCTACACGACAAACCTGCCCCTCCCAGATATTCTCAACGGCCAGGCGTTCGTTGCGTACCGGTACGAAGGCAAACCCCTTGCGCCTGAGCACGGTGGCCCGGCGCGGCTCGTCGTGCCGCACCTCTACTTCTGGAAGAGCGCGAAGTGGATCCGCGGCTTGAGGCTGATGGAGCGGGACAGGCCCGGCTTCTGGGAGTCGCTCGGCTACCACAACCGCGGCGACCCCTGGAAAGAGGAACGGTACCAGGGCGATTGACCCTGCTCGGCCACTCGATCTGTGCACCTCGATCGCCTTCCACGCGGTCGCGGTACCGTTCGCGGCGATTGACCCTGCTCGGCCACTCGATCTGTGCACCTGCTTCCTGCCCGGATCGCCCAACGGATTGACGCGTGAAGCGTGATCTGTGAACCCTGATGGCGCCAGTAGACGGTGGCTGCGGGTTCCGACGGTCCGGTTGTGGCCGCCAATGGGGGCCGAGAAGTGGAGCGATGGAGGGACGGCTGGGGTTCCTGACCGGGAGAGAAACAGGCGGACCGTTCCCGCTTCCTGGGCTGCGCTATCACCCTGCTCCCGCCATCATGGCGTCTCACAACCCGATCATTCCGGAACCCACTACGCGAATTCACAACGGTCGTATTTCGTGGGAGTGTACACGATGAAACGGCTTCTGAAGTGGCAAATCGCCACCGTCACAGGCATCAAGCCAGAGACAGCCCAGGTCAAATCGTTCACGCTTGCGCTTCCGAATTGGCTCCCCCACCGCGCCGGGCAGCACTATGATGTCCGGCTCACCGCGCCTGACGGCTACCAGGCCCAGCGCAGCTACTCTGTCGCGTCCGAGCCCGAGCGCGCGGGGGAGATCGATCTCACCGTCGAGCGGCTCGAAGACGGCGAAGTTTCATCGTATATGCACGACGTTCTTGTCGTCGGCGATCAGATCGAAGTGCGGGGGCCGATCGGCGGCTATTTTGTGTGGGAAGCCACGCCAGGTGGGCCATTGCTCTTGATCGCCGGCGGTTCTGGCGTGGTCCCGCTGATGGCTATGATTCGCCACCGGGCGGCGGCCGGCGCGGCCGTGCCTACCCGGCTGCTCTACAGCGTGCGGACGCCGGAGGACGTAATCTACGTCGAGGAGTTGGCGCAACAGGCAGCATCCGACGGGGGGCTCGACGTGTTCTACACCTTCACCCGCGCCCAGCCCCCCGGTTGGACCGGCTACGCGCGGCGGATCGACAGGCAGATGCTGAGCGAGGTGGCCGCGCCTTTGGGGCCGGCGCCGCAAACGTTCATCTGCGGCCCGACGCTCTTCGTCGAGACCGCGGCGAACAGCCTGGTTCAAATCGGTGTCGCCCCGCAGCGGATCAAGACCGAGCGCTTTGGTCCGACGGGCGGTATCGCCTCGTGATGGGTGGCGCGGAGCAGGGAGCGCAGCCCGGCGGTTGAAACCGCGGCTGGGGCCTGCGGCCGGGCGTGCCC
>DOUV01000420.1:0-2194 GCA_003520455.1 Chloroflexota bacterium
CGCAAACGGGCGACCCCGCCGTCGCTGCGCTTTATGGGGCGGAAAGTCTACGTCGCGCACCTGGTGGTGCGGGCGTGCCTGTCCTGGCAAGAGCTGGCGGGGCGCGTTCGTCGGCTCGTTCTGGGCGTGCCTCGCCGGACCGTAGGTCGCTGGATCGCGTGGTGGAGATCTGGGATCCCTGCCACCGAGTTCTGGCGCATGTCGCGGGCGCGACTGATGCCACCCGTCGACGTGACCGAGCTACCGAGGGCGCTCGTCGAGCGTTTTGGCGCGGTGCTGGATAACCTTACGGAAACCCTGGTTTTCCTTGCGCCCATCACGACGGGATCGGCAGGTGAGTTGATGGTCCAGATCCGTCACGCAGAGGATGGCGCTTCGTGACGCGGGAGATGGCCCGGTAGAGTCCTTTCAGTAGGGGGCAGCGCTTCGTGCTGGTCCCAAGGAAGGAGGACGCCATGAGCAATCCAGATGGTGTGCGCCCGAGTGTGCTCTGGGCACGGATGCGTTTTCAGATCGTCGGTACGCTGCTAGCCGCGCCGCCACCGCCTGGCGAGCTCGCGGTGGAACTCAAGCGGCTGGCCGAGCGGACTTGGCGCCATCCGACAACAGGTGAGTCCGTACGGTTTGGACAGTCGACGATCGAGCGCTGGTACTATCAGGCACGCAACGAGCCGCAAGACCCCGTGAAAGCCTTGCAGCGTCGGATCCGCAAGAACGTCGGTACCCAGCCGAGCGTGGTCGATGCGATCGGGCGATTGATCTTCGAGTCGCACAAGGACCACCCGACTTGGACCTATCAGCTGCACTTCGACAATGTTGCGGTGGTGGTCAAGGCGGACCCGAGCGTGGGCGTGATGCCATCGTACACGACGGTCTGCCGCTTCATGAAGTCGCGTGGGCTGCTCAAGCAGCGCAAGCGACGGCGGCGGCGCTCCACTGAGGAGATCGTTGCCCGAGAGAAACGCTTGTTTGAGGTAGAGCACGTGCAGGGCCTATGGCACTTGGACTTCCATGAATGCTCTCGCTCGGTGGTGACCAAGGATGGACGTTGGCCGAAGCCTTGGTTGCTCGGCATACTCGATGACCACAGCCGCCTCGGGTGCCATGTCCAGTGGTACCTCAAGGAAGAGACGGAGACGCTCGTCCACGGTCTCAGCCAGGCGATCCAGAAGCGCGGGTTACCCCGTGGCCTGCTCACCGACAACGGCGGAGCGATGACCGCAGGGGAGACTGAGGAGGGCCTTGGAAAACTGGGGATCCGCCATTGGACGACGCTCTCGCAGACTCCGGAGCAGAACGGCAAGCAAGAGCGCTTCTGGAGCACGCTTGAGTTGCGGCTGATGGCGATGCTCGAGGGGGTGGTGGACCTGACACTCTCGCAACTCAACCTGGCGACCCAAGCCTGGGTCGAGCAGGAATACAATCGGAGGCGCCACTCGGAGACTGACGAGACTCCGCTGGATCGATTCCTCAAGGCACCCAATGTTGGAAGACCGAGCCCTTCGAGCGAAGCGCTTCGGTCGGCGTTTCGCATTCCGCAGGTGCGTACCCAACGCCGCAGCGACGGCACAATCTCGGTGGCCGGGCGCCGCTTCGAGATCCCAAACCGCTACCGCACCATCCAGCGCCCGGAGATCCGCTACGCGCGCTGGGATCTGAGCGAAGTCGAACTGATTGACCCCAAGGTAGGGACGCTACTGTGTGCGATTTACCCGGTCGACAAGCTTCGGAACGCGGCGGGGCTGCGAACGACGCTGAAACCGGCGGCGCCCCACGAAGCAACTCCCCCACGAGCGAGCGGGGTTGCCCCGCTGCTGGCGAAGCTGATGGCGGACTACGCCGCCACCGGCCTGCCGCCAGCCTACTTGCCACACGGCACCGACGAGGAGAACGAACCATGAACAAGCAACACCTGACCCTGTTTGGCCTAAAATTTCACCCATTCCGCCCGGGTGTGCCGCTGGAGGCGCTGATGGCGTTGCCTGCTGTCGACTCCTTCTGTCGGCGCGTCGAATTCAGCATGGGCGATGGCGGCTACGTGATGATCACGGGCGATCCGGGGACGGGCAAGAGCGTGGCATTGCGGCAGTTGAGCCACCGATTAGGCAAGCAGCGCGACGTGGTCGTCGGCACCATCGATCACCCGCAGAGCCGCGTGAGCGACTTCTATCGCGAACTCGGCGATATCTTCAAC
>DOUV01000420.1:2266-2646 GCA_003520455.1 Chloroflexota bacterium
TCCACACGGATACGTCCTGTCCTGATCATCGACGAGGCGCAGGAGATGCTCTCGACGGTCTTCAACGAGCTGCGCATCCTATCCAGCAAGGAGTTTGACTCGGATCACCTGCTTTGCGTGGTCTTCGCTGGCGACGCTCGACTTCCTGACCGCTTCCGGCATCCAGATCTGCTGCCTTTGGGGAGCCGGATCCGTCGCCGACTCCAGTTAGACTACGCGCCGCGAGAGGATCTGCTGGCCTGCCTCGACCACCTGCTGGACGCCGCCGGCAACTCCGCGCTGATGACGTCGGAACTCAAGGCAACCGTCGCGGAGCATGCCGCAGGGAACTACCGAATCATGATGAACATCGGCGACGAGCTGCTCGCAGCAGCTGCCGA
>DOUV01000415.1:0-131 GCA_003520455.1 Chloroflexota bacterium
GGCCTCCGGCCGGGCGGGCCCCTGCGGACACCCCGGGGGGCAGCGGCGATTGGAACAGGGCAATAGCGGGTGAAGCACGATCCTAATTGGGCGCCAAGGGCGAGACGTCAGTCGGCTTCAGCCGACTTGGC
>DOUV01000415.1:169-2958 GCA_003520455.1 Chloroflexota bacterium
TCAGCCCTGGAATTCATTCCAGGACTACGATCGAGTTCCCGCGCGAGGCGCGTTGGCCGGCGAGGATGCCGGGCGGTTCAGCCTTGCGAAGGTTTCCTTGTCGCCCAAGTGTCACTAAATCAACAGAACTCCGTCTCGATGCCGATCTTTTAAGATTGCGGGGGTTGACAACACCGTGCCCATCTGTGTATACTGCACGCGCAAATCCTGATAGAAAGGAGAAGAGCGCCACATGGCCAACATGATCAATATCCCTGCCTTCGGTCTCATGAGCAGCGTTGGCGGTACTGTCCGCCAGGATGGCCGGTGTGCGCCTATTCTCCTGTGATTACGTAAAGTAACAGACAGGCCGTGGGCGCCCCGCCAAGCCCCACGGCCTTTTCTTTGGTCGCGCGTCGGATCTGTTGAGCCGCGTCCGACGGAGAACCGGTAGACCCGCCATAGAAGGGTCGTGGGGACATCCTGTCGCCCACGACCCTTTCTTTGTGTCTTCCTGGTAAAGGCAGAAGACAAGGCAGAGACGCAGAGTCAATCGAGCTCATCACGGTCCACGTCGCACGAATATGGTACTCTACAAACTGGAGGCAACCCTATGCTGGGTACATTGAACGCCGAAATACGCGCCAGTTATGCCTTCGTTGAACGTAATTTCAACCTGGTCAAACGCTATTGGGGGTGGGAAGTCGTCTGGCTCTGCTACAGCATCGCGAACGCCCTTTCGATCACGTTTATCGGCAAAGCCAGTAGCACCCTCACCGGCACCGAGATCACGGCCGCTCAGACCCAAACGGCAATCCTGTACCTCTTGATCGGCACCCTGGTCTGGCACTATCTGAGTGTGGTCTTTGACAATGTCAGTGAGATGATCGCCTGGGAGCGTTGGGAGGGTACGATCGAGTATACCTTCATGGCACCGGTGACCCGCTTCACCCACATGGTCGGCACCTGCCTCTTCTCACTGATCTACGGCCTGCTCCACACCGCTCTGATCCTGGGGATTGTGGCGCTCTTCTTCCGGCTCGACCTCTCCGGCGCTAACTTCGCCGGGGGCGTCTTAATTCTCGTCGCCGGGAGCCTCAGCTTCATCGGCCTGGGCATCGTGGGCTCCGTGTTGCCGCTGCTCTTCCCGGAGCGCGGCGCTCAGATGGTCCACGTCCTCCAGGCCCTGCTGCTCCTCATCAGCGGTGTCTACTACCCAATCACTGTTCTGCCCGGATGGATGCAGGTTCTGAGCCGGATCTCGCCGGCCACCTACGTGCTCGAAGGCATTCGAGGTGCCCTGATCCAGGGCACCACCACCGGCGCCGTCGCACCAACGGTTCTGACTCTGACGCTCATGGGATTCATCATGATCCCCATCGGCGTCTGGATCTTCAGTCAGGCCGAGCACTACGCAAAACGCACCGGGAAACTGAAACGCAGCGGCTAGCTCACGTGTCCCGCCGCCCGCGCGGCCGCGCGCGTGGCTGGCTAGAAAGGACCGACGATGCCCGCCCCACGCTACATCGTCCATCAGACCGGTTACGAACGTGACGGATATATTCTCAAGTCCTTGCTAGCCCACTCTTCGGTGGCGCTGCCGCTGCCTGCCCTGCGCCGGACCACCTGGCATGTCTGCTGGATCGCGTTGGACGAACTACGGATAGGTGATGAGCCTTACGCGCTCGATGAAGCCGCGGTCCAACGTCTGGCGGCCGCCCTGCAAACCGAGCACCCCATCGAGCCCGTCCTGGTCCTCGGCCCCGAGAAGCAGTTGCTGGTCGGTCATCATCGCGTGGCCGCACTACAGGCGTTGGGCGAGCGTCGCGTGTTGGCCTACCACGGTGAGTGGCTCGACCCGGCTCGCCGCGCGCACCCCGTCCTGCGGGAGGTTGTGGCCGCCTAGAAGACGCCTCAAGGCATTGGACTTCCGAAGTCTGGCGGGGATCGGGCTGGCCCAACACGCGCTCCGATGGGAGTGATCGAGGCCAGGATCGGCTGCGTACCAGACTCCGAAACGTTTCGCTCTCACCCCCGTGGGATGACTTGACCGTCGCTCTAGCAGCGAGTGTGCAGGCCGCACACGCTAAAGCTCGCACCGAACGAGAGGGTACGATGCTGCAGAACATCAACCGCAATGTCTGGTTCCACCTGATCGAGCGGCCGTTCGCGGCCGGCATGTTCGAGACCTTCCTGGTTCACGCGGCGTATGCGCTGTTTCTGGCCCAATGGCTCGATCCGCTGGCCCAGGAGACCCGCAGACCGATTCTCGATGAGGAATATGCGAGCACCGGGTTTGCTCGCATGTTCCTCATCACGCCGAGGAGCCGGCCAGGAACCACGGCGACCGCCCGGCCGTACCCCGGTTGAAAGAAGCTGAACCGATCATGAAACAGAAGACGCCTGTGGAGGCCTTATGATGATTTTGACACTACGACCCTACGCCGGCGAAGCGGACCTGCACCCTATCGCCGATCTATTGAACACCTGCGAAGCGGTTGATCACCTGGATGAAGGTATCTCGGTCGAGGAGCTTCGCGAGGACCTGGCCGACCCGCGGCTCGATCCTGGGCGCGACGTGCACCTGTGGGAGGATGCCGGCGGCACGCTGATTGGCTACGCCGAGGTATGGGCACCTGAGCCTCAGCCGGGAGAAGCAGCCGACGGCTTTCTCTGGTTCAAAGTCCATCCCGAGGCGCGCGGCCTCGGCCTCGAGGCCCAGATCGTTACCTGGGGGGAAGAGCGGATGCGCGAGGTCGCCCGCACGCGTGCCGGGCGGGCCAAGCTGCGCTCCGGTGCCCGCAGCGACG
>DOUV01000314.1 GCA_003520455.1 Chloroflexota bacterium
CAGTCGCCCGGCTCTCGGCCGACTTCGGAAGTCTCCGATCATGCGCCCCCCGACGACTCCTTGAGCGGTGTTCTAGATGGCATCGCGGGAGAACAGCGTCAGACCGCGGCCGGCCTATCACGTTGCCTGACTTCACATCGACGGTCAGAAGCTGCTTTCGACCCACGTGCAGTGCCCGACAAGCCCCGTACGGGGAAAATGCAAGGGTGCTGCGGGAGCATACTTGTGAAAGCCAGGACGCAGCGCGGGGAAAGCCCGTTATGTACTTTTTGGCGACTGCTATGCTTGTAGAAACAGGTCTGAAGACGGTCCAGGCACTCAATCAGCGTTGAAGAGTAGCGGGAGAGAACCAGCAAACGCCCCAGTGATATGTCCCGCTCTCAATACTGACGGTCTCTGTGGAGGGCTGAGTCGTACTACACCGAACGAGGGTGCGGGTTCATCGTGGTATTCTGAAAAGCCTCAAAAGACAAGGAGGCATCACACCGGGGAACGGAAAAACAGTAAGTTCAACATAATATGAATATTCTGCAATGCTTCCAAAGTCAACACCCAGAAGGGCCATCTACGCGGTCATCTCCTTAAATCTCGCGTCATAACCAGCGGCGATGGGCAGACAGGCGCGATGGCAACAACGGCTGGAGTGACTCATCGACGAGTTGCTGACAGTTCGCCTGTCGAGCGAGCACTCCAAAACTGAGCCGCGCTCGTCAGTTGGGAGGACCGACGCTCACGTGCGCCCCGCCGCGGGCGGGGGCCTGCAGATCGTCGTCGTTTGGCGCGTCTATCACAGCCTGGACGCAATCCGCCCAATCGTTGCCGGCACCTTGCGCCAGGCGGTCAAATCCTGGGAGGCGCAAGTTTCAGGCGCTCACTCTGCGTGTTGAGGCCCCTCCGATTGCCAGTGCTTTTCCGCGAAATTCCCAGAAAATACCCCTGGCTGGTTGACAACCATTCTCAGAGAGTGTTAAAATAATTTCACCTTGGGTAGCCAGTACCGAACGAAGTGCTCGGGCCTCAGAGGTTTGACATTGGAGCGCAACGACACCAACGAGAGGCTCGGCTGTACCTGGCCCCAATGGCCCCCGTCCTTGGGCAGCCACTGAGTCTCAATTGCACGGCGCGATGCCGCGCTGGCGACCGGCGCTCATGGCATCGTACATGCCATCGTGACAGCAGCTGTGGCTCGCTCCTGGGTGCGTTGCCAGCAGGCCGGCGTACGCGTAGTGCAGAAAGGGGGGATGCGAGCGCAAAAGAAGAGAGACCCTGCCGCTCAAGATGGTACGCGCTTCGGCTGCCCTCTTGCAGCCATAGTTCTACCAGAAAAGGAGAACGGCTCTTATGGATGGTGCGCTCTGGCTACTTATCACAATCGCAGTTGTTGCCCTGGGATATCGCTACTACGCCTCGCGAGTAGATCGACAGGTCCTTCAGACGGACCCGAGACGCGCTACCCCGGCGACGATGTACCAGGATGGGGTCGACTTCATGCCGGCGAGTGGCTCTGTGCTCTTCGGCTACCAATTTAAATCCATCGCCGCCCTCGGCCCGATCGTCGGTCCCATCACAGCGGCGCAGTGGGGATGGCTGCCCGCAGTCCTGTGGTTGGTGATCGGCGTTTTCTTTATCGGCTGGGTCCAGGATTATGCTGCCGCCCTCCTGGCGATGCGCAATGAGGGTATGACGATGGGCGGCCTGAGCTACAAGCTGATCTCGCCCCGAGCCCGCACGCTCCTCCTGGCATTCCTCTATTTCTACCTGCTCCTCATCATGGGAGCCTTCGGTTCCATCGTGGCAGGCTTGCTGGCGAACCCCAAAGTGCCGATGGGCTTCCTCATCATGACGCTGGCGGGCGTCCTGGCCGGCTATCTGACCTACACCCTCCGGCGTGACCTGGTGATGACCACCGTCGTCACGGTCGCGATCGCCCTGATTGGCATCTGGCTCGGCACGACGCCGGTGCTTTCCAACATTGCTGGCTTCTTCAACAGTCTGGCGGGCAGCGGCGAGCAGCGCGTCCTCTACGACTCGCCCTACGGCCCGATGACCTGGCCCGTCTTCTTCTGGGGCATCATGGCCCTCCTCTTCTGCTACGCCGGTTCGGTTCTGCCAATCTGGCGCTTCGCGCAACCGGTCAACTACGTCTCGTTCTGGCTCGTGCTCTTTGGCATGATCGGCTCGATCATCGGTATCTTGATTGCAGCCCTTCCAGGCGGCGCCAGCGCAGCCTACGGGTTGAAGGCGTTCAACACCTGGGACGTGGCGGCCTTGGGCCCGCTCTGGCCGATCCTCTTCGTCACCATCTCGTGCGGGGCGGTCTCGGGCTGGCACAGCCTGGTCTCGACCTCGGGCACGGCCCGCCAACTCGAGAAGGAGACCGATGCCTTGCCCGTGGCCGGCGGTGCGATGTACACCGAGGCGGTGCTCGGTGTGCTCTCGCTGACCTTCGCCGCCACGGCCATCAACTTTGAACCCACCAGGACGATGTTCGAGAATGGTGTTCTCAAAGCCGGCGCCGGGGGCGTCTTTGCGGGTGGCATGGCCAACTTCCTGGCAATCCTCGGGGTTCCACGCGACTTCGGCGCCGCGTTCGGAGCGGCCTTCCTGGCGATCATGGCCCTGACGGTCATGCAACTCGTCCTGCGCTTCATGCGCGTCGCGATGGCCGAGCTCATCGGTGACTCCGTGCCGGCGGTGCGCAACGTTCACGTCGGCTCCTGGATCGGCATCGCCTTCACCCTGTTGATCCTGTGGACCGGCTTCTGGCAGCGCATTTGGGTGCTCTTCGGCGGCTCGAACCAGCTCTTCGCCGGGCTGGCGCTACTCCTGATCACCATCTGGCTGGCGCAGCAAAAGAAGGCCTTCAACTGGGCCTTCTACCCCGGCGTCTTCATGTATGTCACTACGGTGGCAGCGCTGCTCTACACGGGAGTCCGCGCCTTCCAGGATGCCTTCAAGCCTGACGTCGCCGTGCCCTTCATCATCGGCGCGGTGATTGCCGGCCTGATCGCCTGCTTCCTGGTCGCCGCTGCCTTACTCCTGGCCTACGACGGCCTCCAG
>DOUV01000288.1 GCA_003520455.1 Chloroflexota bacterium
CGCCGAGGCAGAGGTCGAGCGGAGCGGTGCCGCCGTGACCTACCGGGTGAGGCGGCCGGTGGCTGTGCCCTCCGACGGATCACCGCAGAAGACGACCGTGACGACCCTCGACTTCGACGCCCAGCTGGACTATGTGGCGGTACCGAAACTGGCGGAAGAGGCCTACCTGCGCGCGAAGATGACGAACCAATCCGACTTTGTCCTGTTGCCCGGCGTGGCTTCGGTCTTCCACGGCCCTGATTTCGTGGGCACGACCGCGTTCAAGATGATTGCGCCCACCGAGGAATACCAGCTCCATCTCGGCGTGGATGACCGCATCAAGGTCAAGCGCGAGTTGACCGAGCGCACGATGGCGAAGGCGCTAATCAGCAATACCAAACGGACAGTATTCGGGTACAAAATTACGCTCACCAACCACCTCGCCGCGCCAGCCACGGTGACGGTACTCGATCAACTGCCTGTGGCGCGGCACGAGGACATCAAGGTGAAATTGCAAGACGCATCGCCCAAGCCGGCGGATCAAAACCAGCTCAACATCCTCAAATGGGAACTCGAACTTCAGCCTCAGGACAAACGCGAGATCACGTTCTCGTTTGCCGTCGAACATCCACGCGACATGGTGGTGACGGGCATCAACGAGTAGGGGGCGCCCGATGAACCAGACAACCAATTACCTGGCCGTAGACCTGGGCGCGTCCAGTGGGCGGGTGGTGCTGGGCCGTTGGGATGGGGACCGCTTCGCGCTCCAGGAGTTGCACCGCTTTCCGAATGGGCCGGTCAATATTCTGAGCCACTGGTACTCAGACGTGCTGCGCCTCTGGAGCGAGATCAAGGCGGGGCTGGCGCACTACGCCGGCCAGTTCGACACTCCTCTGGCCGGCATCGGCGTGGATACGTGGGGTGTGGACTGCGCGCTCCTCGACCGGGCCGGCCACCTCTTGGGCAACCCGTACCACTACCGCGACGCCCGCACCGACGGCGTCATGGAGCGGGCCTTCGAGCGGGTGCCTCGCGCTCGAATCTTCGAGCAGACCGGCCTCCAGTTCATTCAGTTCAACACCCTCTTCCAACTCTACAGCACCGCCCTGGCGGCGGAGCCTCAACTGGAGATAGCCGATACGCTGCTGATGCTGCCGGACCTCTTCCACTACTGGCTGACCGGCCGCAAAGTCAGCGAGTACACCATCGCCTCCACCAGCCAGATGCTCCACGCACGCGATCGCCGCTGGGCCACCGAGCTCCTGGCCGACCTGGGGCTACCGGCCCATCTCCTGCCGCCAATCGTTGCCCCCGGTACGGTCTTCGGTGATCTCCGGCCGGAAGTGATGGCCGAAGTAGGTATCCGCCGGGCCGTGCCGGTCATCGCGCCGGGAAGCCACGACACCGCCAGTGCCGTCGCCGCCGTGCCCGACCTGGACGCCGACAGCGCCTACATCAGCAGCGGCACCTGGAGCCTGATGGGGGTGGAGACCGCCGAGCCGATCATCAACGAGCGGGCGCTCGCGCTCAACTTCACCAACGAGGGCGGCGTTGCCAACACCATCCGCCTGCTCAAGAACATCGCCGGTCTGTGGCTGATCCAGGAGAGCCAGCGCCAGTGGCAGCGCGAGGGTCAAACGTACTCTGTGGATCGCCTGCTGGCGCTGGCAGATCGAGCCGAGCCCTTCCGCAGCCTCGTCGATCCCGACGCCCCCGATTTTCTCAGCCCGGGCGATATGCCGGCCGCCATTCGAGCCTACTGCCGGCGCACGGGCCAGCCCCAACCGGAGAGCGTGGGGACTGTCGTGCGCTGCTGCCTGGAGAGTCTGGCCCTCAAATACCGGCGGGTGCTGGATGACCTGGAGACGCTGATCGGTCGCCGCATCGAGACCATCCGCATCGTGGGCGGCGGCAGCCTGAATCGGCAGCTTTGCCAATTCACCGCTGATGCCTGCGAGCGAGCGGTCGTGGCGGGGCCGGTCGAGGCAACCGCCCTCGGCAACATCATGCTCCAGGCGATCGCCACCGGCCACCTGCCCGATGTCACCAGCGGCCGCCAGGCAGTGGCCGCCTCCGTCCGGCGGCAGCACTACGAGCCCAGCCCGAGTGCCGCCTGGCAGGAGGCGTTCGGCCGGTTTGGTGAAATCGTGATGCGTGATGCGTGATCCCTGCAGGAGTTCGTCACAAATCCGCACCCTGGAACACGAGCGTCTTGGGTCGTAACCCTGCCCACAAAGGAGTGTCAGGACGATGTCGCCCTATCCCCTTCCTCAACTCTCAGAGCCGCAGCCGCCGGCGCCAGATGAAGTGTTGCTGGTTGCCAGTGGCGACCTGCGTTTGTCCGCCAATCAGGTTTGCTGGCCGGCCCAGGCAGACATGGAGGCGCGCGTGGCCGAGGCCTTTGCCGCTGAGGGCCTGAAGGTGCGCCGGGCGCACCCCTTCGATCCGGAGCTGGGCCACGGCTTCATCTGGAACCAGCGCATGGGCATGGACGTGTTCACGACCATCCACCCCGAGGCGCGCCTGATCGTGGCCGAGGCGGTCTGGCAGTACAGCCACCACGTGCTGGCCGGGCTGCGCAGCCATCGCGGGCCGATTCTCACCGTGGCCAACTGGTCGGGCCAGTGGCCGGGGCTGGTGGGCCTGCTCAACCTCAACGCCTGCCTGACCAAAGCGGGCGTGCCCTACAGCACCCTCTGGAGCGAGGACTTCACCGACGACTTCTTCCTGAACGGCCTCCGCCAGTGGCTGCGCGCGGGGCGCCTCCCCCACGACACCAGCCACGTGCGCGACCTGGACCGCGCCGCGCTCCCCCCCGAGGAGGTCGAACTCGGCCGGGCGCTGGCCCGCCAGTTGCGGCAGCAGAAGGCCATCCTGGGCGTCTTCGACGAGGGCTGCATGGGCATGTACAACGCCATCATCGACGACGAGCTGCTCAACCGCACCGGCGTCTACAAGGAGCGCCTGAGCCAGTCGGCTCTGGTCGCGGCCATGCGCACCGTGTCGGATGGGGAAGCACAGCAGGTCCGCGATTGGCTGGATGCGAAGGGCGTGACCTTTGTGACCGGCTCGGACGAAAAGACCGAGTTGACCGATGCCCAGATTCTTGGCCAGTGCAAGATGTACATTGCGGCGGTGCGCATCGCCCACGACTTTGGCTGCGACGCCATCGGCATCCAGTACCAGCAAGGGCTGAAGGACCTGGTTCCCGCCTCCGTCCTGGTAGAGGGCCTGCTCAACAACGTCGAGCGCCCGCCGGTCTATCACGCACAGACGGGCGCGGAG
>DOUV01000942.1 GCA_003520455.1 Chloroflexota bacterium
AACCATCCGATCTTCGTCTTTTTCACCGGCCTGTTCTTCGGCCTCGCGGATGCCCTGGCGGTGCGTTTGCAGACCACCACGAATATCCCGCCCAGCCTGGTTCAATTCCTGCCGAATGTCCTCGCCCTGGTTGCCCTGGTGCTCGTCGGGCTACGCAGCAAAGCCGGTGAGGCGCTCGCCCGGCGTCGCTTCCGCGCTCGGGCGCGGCGCCACCTCGCGCCGGTTGCTCCGGTGACACCAGCTGAGTAGGGTCCCGGGCGAGCGCGGAGGCGGGCTTCCAGCGTCACCGGGATCGTATCGGGGCGGTCCACCGTGGAAGGCGAAGGTTGCCGGACCCGCCTGGTGGCCGAGTGAGACGAGGGGGTGCAGCCGGATGGCAGCGCCCCCTCTTGTGGTAAGAGGTTCGACAGGGAGCCTCCTACGACGGGCTATGGTCGAGAGACGGTGATGGTGGTGCCGTTGTTGCTATCTGAATCCGGATCGTGATTCGCGCTCGAATCGTAGCTCAACGACGCGTGGGTCACGCCGGTCACGGTAAACGTGACGCCGGACTGCGAATTGTTGATGTTGCTACTCGTCAGGCTGCACAGGCCGCTCGAATCCGTGGTGCACGAGTCGGAGCCCGAGGTGCCACCGCTCCAGGTGCCATTGACGGTCGCACCGGAGACTGCGCTGTGGGTAGCATCATGGACAGTGATGGTGACGGTCGCTCGCCACTTATTGCGGCCGACGCTGCTGCTGGTCCCGTCGAGGTCGCCAACGTGCATGGTGGTACCGGATGGTGGGGGAGTGCCACCCCCACCACAGACCATGTCTGTGAGCCCGACCGCGACCCAGGCGTCGGTCGTGGACTGGAGGAACGTCGTACCCGCCACGGCCTCTGTCGCGGCGCGGGCATCGCACATGGTCGCGTTCTGGTTCAGGGCAGTGAACCCGAGGAAGAAGATCCGCTCGGCATCTGCCAGGCCAATGCCCGCCACTGAAATATTGTTATCCTGCGTATCGACGGTGTCGGTGCAATGGGCCGAGTTGTGGGTGCCGGGGGCGGCGCAACTGGCATTCAGGCCCCCGTTCACCAGCAAGTAGTAGGCGTGGTTGGGGATGCCGCTGTTGGTGTGGACGCCGCCATTGTCATCGCCGCCGATTTGACGCTCGCTGTAGTGGTCGGGGTCGCCGTCCTCCTCGGGGTCGGCCATGTTGCGGAAGCCCGGTGCGGCTGTTCCCTTCTCGGGGAGGTAGATGTCCTCGCCGACGAACCAGTCGGGCGTGAGTGTCGTGGCCGGCTCGCGGTTGGTGTCCCTGGCGAAGGCTTCGATACTGTTGCCCATCATGTCGGAGAAGGCTTCGTTCAGGGCCCCGGACTCGTCCTGGTAGACCAGGTTCGAGGTAAAGTCTGTGACACCGTGGGTCAACTCGTGGCCGAGAACGTCGAGCGCGGTGAACTCGCGGAAAGTGACCCCATCGCCGTCGCCAACCGCGACGTAACGACCGTTCCAGAAGGCGTTGTTGTAATTTGCGCTGTAGTGGGCGTGGATCACCATTGCGGAGACCTGAGACGATTGTCCCGCTGCCACCCAATTGTAGCTATGCTTCTGAAGGAAGTAGTCGTCGGTGACCCTGGCGTAGTACTGGGCATCGACCAGGGCCGGTTGGGCCGGCGATGTATTGCCCGGTTGCACCCAGGAATCATCGGCGTCTGTGGCGATTGGCCCCAAGAATGGCCGCCGCGAGGAGCCCTGATCGTGGGTCTCTTGCCGCTTATCTGCTGAACGGAGTTGGAATCCCGAGCTGCTGGGCGTCGTGAGACCGCTCAAATCCTTGATATCGTTTGAGTCTCCGTCGTCGTACGCGACCCCAAAGCCACAAGGCTGTGGTCGGGCACCACAATCATACGCCAGCGCGTTGTACTTCTTCAGTACCGTGCCGCTGCCGGCATCGATCCAGTGAATCCAGCGGCTATCGGGGCGGTGGGTCTCGACACGGTAGAAGTAGCGGCCGCTGGCCGGGTCGATCATCAGGCTCACGAGCCGCGTCCCGGCGGCGCCGATATCCCGGGCGGCGATGGCCTCGGCGTTGGCCCGGGCCAGGCCGACGGCGTTCGTGGGCACAATGTTGGGGTAGTGCGAGCCGATCACTGTGGTGACGGTGCCGGAGCCACCCCGGTAGAGTGTGATCTGAGCGCCGAACACTTCGGCGGACCCAACGAACTGCTGGTACCGCTCGTAGGTCAGCCCGTAGGCAGGCAAAGCGAAGCGACGGACCAGTTGCAGGTCGCCGGGGAGAGTGAAGTTGGCTGCCGCGCTCCCGCTCAGCGCGCGGAAGCCGCTGGCGTTCGGTTGGGCAGCGAACGCCGACGGACCGGCATTCGCCATCAACACGGAAGCCAGCACGAGTGCTACCATGACGATGAGTCTACCACCTGTTCTTTGCCTGTTCACGGGTCCTTCTTTCTCATGAATCGAGAGCAGATGAGAGGCCCGAGCAAAGGTCGGGGTTCAATTCAACCGAGACCAGGGCCACTCTTATTTTCTGCGGCGGGGCGGGCTGACGCATTCTCCGCCGCCACCGCCGCGCTACGAGAAGTTGTTGAGGATGCCATTAAGAGCGTTCTCTCGTCCTGCGTTCAACGATGATTGCTACTCGCTATACGGAGCGGTCAACTCCAGCTGAATGTTGTCCGGGTCCCTGAAGGCGAGGACGTAGAGTCCTAACCCCTGGAGGTCCTTGATCTCCCCACGGGAGACGCCACGCTCGTCGAGGAGGTGCGCGGCCTGTTCGAGTTCGTCGCGGCTCCCAACGGTGAAGCTGAGGTGATCGAGGCCCACGCGGTTCTCATCGAAGCGGTCGTCGCTCAGAGCGCGCTCCGGATTGGGGGCCAGGTTCAGCGCCAGGATGAGACTCCCATTGTTGAGGAGGGTTTTGGGTCCGGTCGCTCTGACGACTTGAAAGCCGAGCAGGCCAGTGTAGAACTCACTCGAGCGATCCCTATCGGTCACCGTCAGAGCTACATGGTGAATCGCTCCGGTATGAATTTGGTTCGCCATAGTTTTGTTCCCCGTTCGGTGCAATGACGTGCGGTAAAAAAGCGGCCTTCGTCAGATCCGCATCGGCTCGCTGGCCGCGTGAGAGCGCCGAAGGTCGGCTTCTCGGCCGCTCTTGCGCAGAGGCCGATTGAAACGAGAGTCTCAATAAGACAAGCGTGATTCAAACGAGTGGGATGGGGAGCCAGATGCGACGAACCTCCGAGAGAGGTCGTATCTGTCTGGTCCCGAGGTCCGAGCCAGACTCGAGTGAAAGCATGACTCGGAAGCGTCTCACCGTCGCTCGAGCCGGTCCGTCTCGACCTGGAGAAAATTGACCACCGGAGGATGGTTCGCCGGCAACGTGGCCGTCTGCGTGGCACGAAGAGAGAGGAGGGCGACCCGGAACTGCGCCTGTCTCAGGATGGGGTGTGCTGTTGGGGTATTCACCTCTTCTTCTGCTGTCGCAGAGTAACACAAACGGGCGGAGAAAGCAACGCTTCCCCCGTTCTCATCGCGAACCATTTTCAGTTGAAATCGGGATCGGTTTCAGACTTGATTCGTTCCATATCCCTCGGCGTGCTTGCCAGTGCTTTGGCTTTGGGCTATCATGTGCGGCACAGGTGGCGTGGGAGGGCCCTGCCTCGCTGTGAGACCGCCCCCGGCAGGGGGCGTTGTTTTGGAGCCGCGATGACCTCTGACGACGGGAACTGGCGCCGCTGGATGCGTGATTATAATGAAGGGCTGGGCCTGGTCTACGAGCGCCTGGTGTTGAATGACTATCTCGACCACCTGGTGGATGAGTTCGGGGTGCGCTCCGTGCTGGAGGTCCCGGTCTATGGCATGGCCGGCGTCAGCGGGATCAACTCGGTCCGCTTCGCGCAGCGGGGGATCGCAGTGACGCTGGTGGATGTCAACGAGGAGCGGCTGGCTGAAGTACGCCGCGTCTGGCGGGAGCTCGCCCTCGATCACCTGGCGACCTTTGTGCTCCTGCCTGACCCCTCACGATTGCCGTTTGGGGACGGCCAGTTCGATCTGGTCTGGAATTGGGCCGCACTCTGGTACCTCCCCGATGCGGCGGCCACGCTGCGCGAGATGGGTCGCATGAGCGCCAGCCTGGTCTTCACTGCAATGCCCAACCGCCTGCAGCTGGGCTACCTCCTCCGGAAATTCGTGTTGGAGCGCGAGTTTTTCGAGACGGTGGACGAGCGCTGGGCGGCCATTGGCCGCGCGCGCGGCGTGCTGGCCGAGTGCGGCCTGCGGCTGGTCGAGCAAGGGG
>DOUV01000153.1:0-2934 GCA_003520455.1 Chloroflexota bacterium
GGATTCCGGTGGCACGGGGCAACAGGTGCCGGGCCGGCCGACGGGCGGCCGATCGAGGTCTTGTCCAGCTTTCCCCGCTCACTGCGGAAGTCCGGTGGGAAGAGGAAGTCGTCGTGGCAACAGGCGAGGCGGGCAAACGCCATGGCCACCCGCCTCGCACCAGGTTGGGGAACGACCTATTCCATAGCTTTTTTGTCGATTCGGAAGCGGCACGCCGCGTCGCCGATGTTCAGGCAAGCGATTTCCTGGACGCGGTAATGCTTACCACCTGAGACCCAACGGAGCGCCTCCTGGATTGTCCCGACTGTGGTGAAGCAGCACGGGTTGTGCTCATGGCGCTGGCGGAACTGGCACGGGCAGACGGAGTAGGTCAAGTAGAAGGCGTCGACGTCCTCCTCGAGTTGGATCTCCAGATTGAGGCGTTTGGTCCCGGCGTCTGCGAGCCGAGAGAGCATCCACTTGATCCTGGCCCCTTCAGGCAACATGCGGAGGGCCAGCCCTGCCAGTCCCAAGATCGCTGGTTGCTCTTCCAGACCATAGCGGAAGGTGGCCCGGCCGATTTGGGTCAGCATGGCCCGCGCGCCGCGGCCGCCGTAGAAGTTCTCAACCGCTTGTTGGGCCGCGCCGTAGTCGGCGAAGGCGACGTCCAGCTCTAGATTGTTGGGTGGGTACTGGCCGATGTAGCGCTGCAAGCCACCAAGATTCAACACTGCTTTGGCGCCGTTCACTCCCATGACTTCTTCGATCGCCAGGAATAGGGTGCGCAGCGCCGCGTTCGGCATCGGACGGTTTTCGCGCGGATGAATACTCTCGGTCATGAGGCGCCAACTCCAGAGTGAAGCGTCGCTTCCACACAACGAGCGCGATCTATGGGCGCTTCAGCTTCAATCGTACGTCTCCAAAACGGAGTAGAGGAGTTCAAGTAGGACGCGCTTGACGCTCTCTCTGTCGCGAGCGATACAGGGGAGTACCTTCGTGTCAGGTTCGAGGCCCAGGACGATCTTCAAATCCTCGGCTGACCAGGCATCAGGGAGGTCCTGCTTGTTGGCTGCGATGACGAACGGGGTGTCGGCGTAGCTCTTGAAAATCCGGATGATCTGCTGGGCCTCGCGAAAGGTCTCGCTCCGGCAACTATCCACGATCACGACGAAACCGAGCATCCCTTCCGACAGGATCTCCCACATAAAATCGAAGCGCTTTTGGCCGGGTGTGCCAAAGAGGTAGAGCACGAGGTCATCATCCACCCGAATACGGCCAAAGTCCATGGCTACCGTGGTGGCCTCTTTGATCACACCGGTGAAATCACTAATGCGACGCTCGGTCGCGACAACGTCAATTTCGCTGATGGTCTGGATGAACTGGGTTTTGCCTGCCGCGAAGGGGCCAGTAACGACCATCTTGACGGTCTGCATATCAGCTCCGCACGCAAGTATAACAACGACCGATCAACCAGCCAGAGCGTGTGGCCTCTAACAATGGATCACAGGCCCCGGATTCGTGCGATGAGGCGGTGGATAATGCTTTTTCCAACCTTCGCCGGCTGAATCTTCGGAGCGGCTTCGGGCAGCGGAGTGGGGGAATGCGAACGCCCGAGGAGATCCGGGTGGCTCTTCGCGGGGGCCGCGGTCCCGACGATTTCGACCAGGCCCTCGCGCAGCAGGTTGGAGACGATCTTCCGGACCTGGAACTCACTCATACTATTGTACTGCGCAATTTGGGTCACAGTGTTGCGCGGGTTGATAAACGAAATCACCCGCCACTCATCGACGCTCAGGTTGATATTGCGCAGATTGGCCCCGCGCCCGTCGGCGAATCGCAGAGTGACATCCAGGCTCGGCAACTCGGTTTGAAGCTCCGCCAATTCCTCGCGGCGGCGACGCCCCTCGAGGATGATGTTTTCCAGACTGATCGGCACCGCGATACAGCCGGCCGGTGGATCGAGGTGCTGTTCGAACTCAAAGGTGCCGTCGTCCCAGGTAAAGATCGTGTAGACGATTTCGAGCAGATGGGTGCGCAGACTATGGAGGATCTCGGCTTGCCCCATGAATCCTGCGTTGATGAGCAACAGGCCGAGTTCCTTGTCGCTTCGCGCTCGTCCCTGGGCTTGCAGTGCGCGAATTTGGTCTGTGGTCACTTTGCCGGCGCGCGTCAGGAGCTGAGCCAGGTCGCTACCTGCCTCGCTGCCGTTGAGCGACGCGTGGATCAGTTTCCCCTCGCGGAAGTACAGCCTGGCGTGCCCTTGGGGCGCGTCAATTGTCAGCGAGCCGCTTTTGCGAGCGAGGTTGACCAGGTTGAGGAGCTGCGCAAGGCTAAAATCACGCAGTCTTCCCTTAAGCGCCATAAACCCCTACCAAAAGACGGGCCAGTAGCCTGTTCGGGAACACGAGAGCCTCCTCAGTGCCTGACATGAGCATGGATCGGATGTTCCCCGCACTTGCCGCCGCGCCATATCGAGAGATGAGGGTCGCCTGGGAGCGGAGATCTTCTCTTGAAGGGCCCGCGGGTATGTTGAACGGGGTGATGGGGCTGTTATTGGTCGGCCCGAGGCGTTCTTACGATAACACGGCCGTCCTGGCAGACAATAGGAACAAGGTCCAGACGAAGAATGAACGGCTTGAAACAAGACACTTTCCCGGTTGTCAACGGCCTCTTTCACCCGAGCAAAGATTCGTACTCCTCCGCCGCGCGCTTCGGAACCTCGCGCTCTGCGGAGCACTTCAACTGTCCAGGAGCGATGCCCCTCTCTCCTTCGGGCGGGCACACGCGGCGGTATCAAAGGGCCTTCCGCAGGCCCTCAGGCCACGATGAAGGTACGTTGCCCCTCGCCCGCCCGACTTATGAGCGACCCCGGGGGTTCTCGAGGGTGTACGCAGGAGTTGTGGGGGGCGGGACCCCTCCCCCAGCCCCTCCCCGAAGCGGGGAGGGGAGTCAGAC
>DOUV01000153.1:3027-19867 GCA_003520455.1 Chloroflexota bacterium
AGGTTCTGCCGGCGACGCCATCTGCCTGACAACTCGTGCGTACACCCGTTCTCGATCTGATATTGACTCACCCATTTCCACTATGCTAAGATTGGAGCTACGCGTTTCAACGAGGGATGATGTGTTCATGTGATCCTGTTGGTGAATTGGTACAAGTCGCCGGCGCTGGTTTGTAGTGCGCGCTTCAGCGCGCTGAAGCGCGCACTACAAGCCCTTCGTCCTCCTTGGAAGCGACTTCGCCAACAGGATCTTCATGTTTCTGTAAAAGTGGCGCGTACGCGCCACTTTTACAGAAAGTGAGACACGCCATCTCAACGAGGGATATGATGATTGGGCATTGGGTCGTTCTCATGATGAGGATGCCGAGCGCCCCCATTATGATGATGGTGTGGGGCAGTGCTCGCGTGGGAGCGCAGCGATGGAGCATGCCTGGCCCGGGGTAACCGGGCTACGTACAGATCAGCGGCCTCCCACTTGGGAGGCTTTTTTGTGGCTGTTCGTCGCCGGCTCTTCGCGGTGCGCTTCCGGCTTCTCGTTTCGTCCGCGATCAAATAGCCGATGGCGGGCGACTGACGGCTGAGTGCTTCCATGTTAGAATGGCCCGACTGTTGAAAAGGAGTGTAGCATCATGAGCCAGCAATACATTGGCGTCTTCGTCGCGTGGCCCTACGCCAACGGCGATTTGCACCTCGGTCACCTCGCCGGGGCCTATCTCCCGGCTGATATTTTTACACGCTACCATCGCTTGCGGGGGAACCAGGTACTCATGGTCAGCGGGAGTGATACGCACGGCACCCCGATCACCATCCGAGCCCAGGAGGAGGGGATCTCCCCGCGCGAGCTCTATGAAACCTACCACCACCACTTTCTCGAGTCGTGGCAGACGCTTGGGATCAGTTTCGATCTTTTTACTCACACAGATACCGAGAACCATGCCGCTGTCGCGCAGGATATCTTCCGGACGGCCTACGAGAAAGAAGACATCTCCCTGGATACGATGCTGCAACTCTATGATGAGGAGGCCGGCATCTTCCTGCCGGATCGCTACGTTGAGGGCGAATGCCCGCACTGTCACTTTCCGCGGGCGCGGGGCGACCAGTGTGACAACTGCGGGCGAACGCTCGATGCGATCGAGTTGGTCAATCCCCGCTCCAAGGTGAGCGGCTCAACCCCTGTGATCCGGGAGACGGAGCACTTCTTTTTCGACCTGCCGGCCTACACCGACGAGTTGCTTCGCTACGTCAGCTCGCAGACGCACTGGCGGCCCAACGTCCAAAACTTCGTGCAGAACTATCTCAAAGAGGGCCTCAAGCCACGGCCGGTCTCGAGGGATATTGACTGGGGCATCCCCGTGCCGGTTGCGGGGTACGAGAACAAGGTGATGTACGTCTGGTTCGAGGCAGTGATTGGCTACCTCTCAGCGAGCATCGAGTGGGCCAAGAATCAGGGGGAGCCGACTGTGTGGGAGTCGTGGTGGAAGAAGGCCGATGGGAGCGCACGCGGCTTCTACTTCATCGGCAAGGACAATATCCCCTTCCACGCCATCATCTGGCCGGCTGAGCTCCTGAGCTACGGGAAGGGGCTGCTCCTGCCCTACGACATCCCGGCGAACGAGTTCCTCAACCTGGAGGGCGAGAAGTTCAGTACGAGCCGCAACTGGGCAGTCTGGCTGCCGGACTACGTCCAGCGCTACGACCCCGACCCGCTGCGGTACTACCTGACGGCAATTGCCCCCGAGACGCGCGACGCAGACTTCACGTGGGAAGGCTTCGTCACGCGCAACAACAGTGAGCTGATCGCCGCCTGGGGCAACCTGGTCAATCGCATTTTCAACCTGGCCCACAAGCACTGGCGCGGGATGGTGCCCGAGCCAGGTGCGTTGGGTGCCCGCGACCGCGAGATCATCGCGCAGGTTGAGGCCGGATTTGAGCGTGTTGCCGAGCTGTACGAGACTGTCCAGTTGCGGGCGGCGTTGAGTGAGGCGATGGAGCTGACCCGGGCAGTGAACAAATATCTTGACGACAAGCAGCCCTGGCGCGAGGTCAAGGCCGACAAGGCAGTCGCCGCCAAGACGATTTATACCGCACTCCGGGTCATTGATTCCCTCAAACTACTCTTCGCCCCGATATTGCCGCATAGCAGCAGCCGCCTGCACCATGGGCTGGGCTACGATGAGCCGCTCTTCGGGGCGATCGACATCGAGCACTACGTGGAGGAGGTGCGGGAGCACGACGCGCTGACCTATCATCGCCTCGTGGACGAGGTGGAAGGGGTGGACCGTTGGCGGCCGAGCCAGATCGAGCCGGGGCAGCAGCTCCGCCCGCTCAAGCCGCTCTTCAAGAAGCTCGACGAGGCTGTGATCGAGGACGAGCGGGCCCGGTTGGGGTAAACGTGATGCGTGGTGGAATCGCTCACGCATCACACGTCACACGAGACGAGGCAGTAGCCTTTTCAGTTTGAGAGCAGGGAATGCGAGTACGACTCGGCCTGGTCCTCGGCCTCTACCTCATCGCCGCAACACTCTTCGCGCTCCGCACGCCCCGCTGGCAGGCACCGGATGAGCCGGCCCACTTCAACTACGTCCGGAGCCTGGCCCAGCGCGGCCAGTTGCCGCTCCTGATCCCCGGTTGCTACCCGGCCGACTACCTGGCCGAGCTGACCAGCCGCCACTTCCCGCCCACTCTGACCATCGACACGCTCTGCTACGAGGCGTACCAGCCCCCGCTCTACTACCTCCTGGCGGCGCCAGTCGCGCGGGCGGCCACCGCCCTCGGTCGGGATCCACTCGTTTTCCTGCGTCTCTTCTCGGTCCTGATCGGAGCCGGTGTCGTACTGGCAAGCGCCGGCCTCGTTCGCGAGCTCTTCCCCGGGCGACCTTTCCTGGCCGTCGGAGTGGCCGGGCTGGTGGCAACCGTCCCGATGCACCTGACCTTCCTCAGCGCTGTCAACAACGATGGGTTGGCCGAACTCTTGCTAATCCTGAGTGTCTGGCAGATGCTGCGCCTGTTGCGACTGCCAGAGGACCGGAGCGGGTGGCTGCAACTGGGCGTTCTGCTCGGACTCGGTCTGATCACCAAGCCCACTACCTCTATCGCGCTGCCGCTGGCCGGACTCGCGGTGGTGCTGGCGGGCACCAGCGTGCGCCGTTCACTGGTTTCGGTGGTGCGCCCGGCCGCATTGGCCTTCGGTGTGGCGCTGCTTTTCATCTTGCCCTGGTTCGTGCGTAACAGCCTGGCCTACGGCGGGCTCGATGTCCTCGGCCTCAAACGCCACGATGCGGTTGTCGTCGGGCAACTTCGCACCCAACAGCGGCTGGCCGAGCGAGGCGTGCCGGGCTATCTCAAGGATTTCGCCCTGACGACCTTCCACAGCTTTTGGGGCCAATTTGGCTGGATGGCGGCGCCGCTGCCTGGATGGAGCTACACCCTGCTGGCAGGGTTCACGGGGGTCTGCGTTGTGGGGTTGGTGTTGTTCTTCCGGCGGGTGTCAACGGATGGGGCAACGGATGAGACGCATGAGCGGATTGAGGATGAGGTGAAGCCGCTGCTTTCGGCGCGACAGCGGCAAGGGCTGGCGATGCTGGGGGCCTGGATCGTTCTGAATCTGGCGCTGTACCTCTTTTACAATCTGAGCTTCGTCCAGTTTCAAGGGCGCTATCTCTTTCCCAGCCTGACGGCGATTGTCACGTTTCTGCTCCTCGGCTGGAGCGAGTGGATCGCGCGGCGCTACCGGGCCCTTGCCCTGGGGCTGCTACTGGTCGCCTTTTGGGTGCTTGACCTCTGGAGCCTGTTTACCATCATCATTCCCCTGTTGACCCCAGGCACCTGAGCGTTCCTGATAGCCAGGCGCGTGACGAGCTGGCACGTTCGAGGATGAACGTCCGACTATTCCAACGGAGGAGGCTTGCGATGTCGTTTCTGAAGAAGCTGTTTGGCGGGGGGAAGTCGGGGGAGCCTGAGGATCAGGGTCTCTACCTCTACGTGCGTTGCGACAACTGCGGCGCCGTGCTACACACGCGTGCCGATCCGGAGCGCGATGCGGAGCGAACGCCATCTGGCTGGCACCTGCGCAAAGAGATGTTGGACGATCGCTGCTTTCGCCTGATTTATGCGGACGTTGACTTTGACCGCGAGCGGAACGTGGGGGGGGGCGAGGTCCAGGGCGGCACGATCATCACGCGTGAGGAGTGGCTGGCCGAGAAGGACCGCCCGCGGTAGATGCCGGTCGATTCCATTCTCGGCTCTTCAGGCTCTTCGCTTCCTACTTCTGGCGCAGCGGGGCGAGCAGGAGGGCCAGTTTGAGGGTGAACGCGTCCTCAGGATCAGTCGGGTTGAGACCGGTGATTTGCTGGATGCGATCGAGGCGGTAGATAAGGGAGTTGCGGTGGAGGTGAAGCGCCTGGGCCGTGCGGCTCACGTTGCCGCCCGTAGCCAGGAGGGCCTCCAGGGTTGTCACCAGCTCGCCCCCGTGCTCCTCGTCGTAGGCAACGAGGGGGGCCAGCGTCTGCTGGTAGAAGGATTCAAGGTCGGGCTGCCCCTGGAGATGGCGGAGAAGGCGGTAGAAGCCCAGGTCGGCGTGACGGTGGATGCCCCCCGGGCCAAAGAGACGCAAGCCGAGAGCCAGCGCATCTTGGGCCTGGCCCAGCGCGGCCTTCAGCCCGGAGAGCCCTGACATGGGTTCGCCAGCCCCAAGGGTCAGCGGAGAGTGGCTGTGCGTCCAGATGCCGCGGAGCTCAGTCAGCCAACTCGCAGTGTTGACGATGGTGCTGGCGGCGATCAGGATCGTCGCATGCTGCTCACGAACGGTCACCAGGGCGCGCCAGCCGCGCGCTTCCGCCAGTCCCTGAGCTCTCCGCGCCCAGTTTGCCACATCGGCCGCTTCGGCCTCGCCGAGCGTGGCCGCGACGATCGCCCATTGGAGACCATCTAGTGGGTAGCCGAGGCCACGGGCGCGCGCGCGAATCGCCTCTTCACTCTCTCCGGCCAGCACCGCATCGAGCAGGTCGCCTTGCAGGGCCTGCTGGGCTTGAGTGACCGCCTCTTGTTTGGCCAACTCAAGAGCCAGAGCAGCGGCGCCTTGCTCCACGGCCAGTTCGCTCAGCCGATCGAGACTTGAAAGCCGGTCGATCAAGCGGAGCCGAGCCACGAGCCGGCCATTGACCAGGACGGGCGCCTCGTGGGCGGCCCAGCCCGCCGCCAGCCCGGTCAGAGCCTCGGTCGGCGGGAAGGGTGCAAGCACCTGGCTCAGGCGAATCTCCCCTCCTGGTTCGAGCAGGACAGCGCTGTGGCCGCTTACCCGGGCGAGGAGCCCCAACACTCCTTCCAAACCAGTACCTGCCGCAACGCGCTGGGTGAGCTGGTGGTAGAGCTCGGCCGCGCGGGCCTCCTCCTGGGCTTCGCGGTCGGTGATCAGCCGGATGACCGACCGCGCCACCCGTGCCAGATCGGTTCCGGGCGGGAGTTGGAAGAGCGGGAGCGCGAATTCCTCAGCGGTGGCAATGCTGGGTTCGTCAGGGATAGTCGCCACCGCCAGCGCCGCGATCCCGACCCGTGCCAGCGCGCGGATGATTCGCGGGAGGGTCAGGGTGGGATTCAAGTCGCGGGCCAACTGGAGATCGAGCAGGGCGAGTTCACCGGCCTCCAGACCCGGGAAGAGCGTCGAGAGGTGGCTGGAGGTGCGCGCCCAGAAGACATCGCGCGCCAACCCGGATGTGCCGCCCGCGACGCTCGTCCCAAGCGGCAGGGCAAGCCGCCAAACCTCGCGGGCAGTTGGGTGATCGAGCTTGACCATCATCAGTGGACTCTCAGGGCCGTTGTGTGGCAGGCCATTGGGGCGACTCAGAGGTCGTGAGAATTCCTGCATGGGGCGATTGTAGCGGCTGCGGGTTCTCGTCGCAAGCGCTGAGGAGGGGACTCGACGTCCAAACCGAACAACCGTCGTATTTGTGTATTGAGCTTATGATAACGGAAGCGATTCCGAAAGTGCCGAGATTCAACCAAAGATCGCACGCCGCAGAAAAGGCCCTTGCGCCGCCTACGCTTGGTGGTACAATTCTAGCTGTGATGTATTTGAAGATGTATCAGGGGTAAAATCAGTTATGGCGAAAAAGCGGAAAAAGCGCCAGCACCAGTCGGGAGGCGCGCCGAAAGTGAGCCGCGCTTCTGCGCCGCGAGAGGTAGTCTTATTGCAGGAGGCCCTCCTCGTGTTGCGCCACGGCAATACTGCGCCCGCAATTCGCCTGGCCTCGCAGGTTCTTCGAGCGGGTGGTAGCCCACGCGTCGCCGAGGCCGCGCGGGAGGTGCTGGCCGAGGCTCATTTTCGTGCCGCCATCAACAGCCCTGAGCCGGATGAGCGCCTGAAGCAGTTGGATGAGGCACTCCAGCACACCCCCGAGGCGCCCCGGTTGCACTTCCACCGTGGCGTAACCCTCTGGCGCCTGGGGCGCCTATCCGAAGCTGTGAAGGAATTCGACGTTACCGCGAAGCGCGAGCCGGAACGACCGGGCCTGGCCTACCTGCGCCAACTGGCTCGCCTGGCTACCGGCCAATCGTGGCAGCGCGATGGGATGTCGCCCGCGGAAGCCAATACCTTGCGCCTGGTGCAAGGCCTGCTGAACGGCGAACCGCTATCGGGGCTCTCGAGCGCACTCAGAGGGCCGCTGTTGGGCAAAGGCCCGGAAATGTGGCAGGCGCTGATCGAGATGCGCACCGAACCAACGGCAGCGCCGCTGGACTTGTTACAAACGGCGGCTGAAAAGGCAGGCGGCGACCTGGTCAAACGCGTTATACGCTACTACTGGGGCGTGGCGGCCATGCGCCAGGGGGATAACCCCGACCTGGCCCGCGCGACCTGGGTCGGGGCGCAAAGTGCCGGGCTGGCAACCCCGTGGTTGGACCAGAATCTCTCCAGGCTGCTGCGTGGACAGGTGGTTGAACTGGCCCAGGAAGGTCGCTGGGATGATGTCGTGAACCGTGCCAGCCGCGTTCCGGACGTGATCGAGGACCGAGTTTTGGCGGAGACGGTCGGCCTTGCTTACTATCGCCTGGGGTATGACGCCGCGCAGGCAGGCCACTGGCCCACAGCCGTGGAACACTGGCGTAAGGCGGAAGAGTACATCAGCAGCCGTCAGCTCGCCCAGAACCTGGCCCTGGCCGAAGAGGCGCTGGAAAACTGGGTTCGAGCAGCAGAGGCGTGGCGCGATATGGTGCGCCGCCGGCCGCGCAAAGAGAATCATCCTGAGTATCTCACCGATTCGCAGGTGGCTGCGCTCTGGGGCCACGCGGCCGACTGTTACGAGCGTGCCAACCAGCCGGACGAGGCCGTCACCTGCCTGAAGAATGCAATCAAGTATGCGCCCGACGATGCCGAACTGCGTGTAAAGCTGGTTGATGCCCTGCTGGCCGGCGAGCGCGTGGAAGCAGCCGAGAATGAGTTGGACCGGATTCTCGAGTTCGACCCCCAGAACGTCGAGGCGCTGCTTCGGCTGGGAACGCTGTACGAAGGCTCGTGGAACCGCGATGCCATGCCCATCTGGCGGCGCGTGCTGGCGGTAGACCCGCAGAACAGAGAGGCTCGCGAGGCGCTGGCCCAGGGGTACGTTGAGCTCGTCCGTCCCGACACGGATCGCGGCTGGTTTGCGTTCCTCCGCTACCCTTCCGAAAAAGAGAAGATCAAATTGATCGAGGAAGGGTTGCAGGAGCTCCCCGAGCATCCGAAGTTGCTGCTCGAACTTGGAGTTCTGTACCGCCAGGCGAAGAAGAACAGACAGGCGCGCGACGCCCTCCTGCGGGCCTATCAGGCCACCCCGACGGACGTGAAGATCGCCGGGATGGTCCTGCACGAGCTGCTCCATGTGGACGCGGAAGAGGAGGCCGAGCGACTGCTGCCCGAAGTTCGCCAGATCCAGGGCCTGCTGCCGGGCTTCTGGCTCGATCAGGGCCGCATGGTTCTGGACTGCGAGTTGGACGAGGCCTGGGCGGTGCGCTTCTTCGACGAGGCCATCGCGCTCGTCGAACAGCCCTATGTGGAGGAGACGAAGGCGAGTCTCCTGGCCAGTATTTACGAGACCGCGTACGGTGAGGGGGCCGTGAAACTGGCCGAACTGTATGAACGCCGCATCCGTGACGAAGTCCCCAAGAGCGGCGCAGTGGAGTATGTCGAGGCCTTTCGCCTCTATCACGAAAAGCACGACCAGCAAAAGGTGCAGCGCCTGCTTCGCAAGGCGGGGCAGGCGGCTCGCCGGGCGAATGACGCCGGCATGGTGGAGTTGGTTGAATCGGCTGAAGTGTTGCTCAGCGGTCCTGGGCTGGACCTGCTGAAGATGCTCAGGACCCCAGGCATGGAGGGTCTCCTTGAAAATCTGTTGGCGGGTTTAGATTTGGATGACGAGGATGAATTTGATGAGTACTTCTAGGTCGTTACAGGACCCATACGCCACTCTGGGCCTCAGCCGGCGGGCCGCCGATGCCGAAATCAAACGGGCCTACTTTCGGCTCGTGCGTGAGTACTCGCCGGAACGCGAGCCGGAAAAATTCCAGGAGATTCGGGCGGCCTATGAGCAGTTGAAAACACCGGAGCGCCGGGCACAGACGGACCTCTTCTTGTTGCAGCCGCCGCCCGAGATGCCCAATCGACGCCGGTCTGGCTATGACCTGGCGGTGCATCCCGAGGATATCATCGCACTCGCCCTGGAACTGGGCCTGGCTGAACTTTCGGTACGCAAGGATTTCTATGAACCCAAACTTCCCGAGTAACGATCTTGAGATGACAGACTTTGAGAGGTCGAAAAGGGCTGACAACGAAGGCGAAGGTGCGGTTGAAGGGTACGATCCTCCTCAAGAGGATTCCCATCAGAGGGGTTCTCAGCCGGGGGAAGGCACCTCCTCTCCTCGCGGCGGGGCGGATCAGGCCCACGTCGCGGAACAGCCCCAGATACACGCCTATCTCCTCCGGCTGGCTGCGCAGAGTGATCGCATGCAGGCTCAGCTCGACCGGCTGCTGGCGGAAACCGAGCTCCGCGGTGATCAAGTCGCCACGATTGCCCGCCACCTGACGGATCCGGCGGCGGCCCAACCGGTTCACGAACGGCTCGCCGACCTGCTGGCCCGGCTGGAAGCCAGCCAGGCTCAGTTAGAGGAGCTGGCGACGACCGTGACCAGGCTGAGTCGCACGCAGTTCCGATCCAATGCCCTGGCCGAGACCAAAGAGCAGCAGATTGCCACAGCGCTGGCGACGCTCCAGGAAATTGCCATCCGGCGGGAGCAGGCGCAGGAGGCCCGGACATCGCACGAGCAACAACGCCTGGCCGACCTGCGGGCTGAGGCGCGAGGCGAATTGGCGGTCGAGCTGCTTCCGGTGCTGGACGGTCTGGAACTGGCGTTGGAGAACGGGCAAGCGCTCCTCGAACAGCGTCGTGAGCGGGCGGCCCCGGCGGCATCTGCACAGGCACCCGAGCGTGCCGAGCCCCACGGTCTGTGGCGAAAATTACGCTCCGCGTTCGTCGGTGAACCGGCGCCCGCGGCGCCGCCCGCCGTCTCTGAACCGGGCACTGACGAGATGGACGACTCGCTGGCGGCCTGGTTGCGGGGCCTCGAGCTCGTGCGCGAGCGTTTCTTGAGCCGGCTCGCCGCGGAGGGCATCCAGCTGATTCCTGCCCTGGGGCAGCCGTTTGACCCTCGCCAGCATCTGGCTGTGGAAACGGCGCTCCGCGACGACGTGCGACCGGGGACCATCGTCGCCGTATTGCGCAAGGGGTACCGACAGCAAGATCGCGTGCTGCGCTATGCCGAAGTCGTGGTCTCCCGCGCTCCTGGCGAGGGGACCGAAGGGACCTCGGCCATCAGAGGAAGCGCGAACGGGGAAGGAGTGGACCGTGAACACGACTGCTAAAATCCTGGGCATCGACCTGGGAACCACCAACTCCGTGCTGGGTGTCATCCAGGACGGAGTTCCCACGTTACTGCCCATCAAAGGGCAGCGCCTCCTACCCTCCGTGGTCGGCATCTCTCCCAGCGGTGAGGTGCTGGTCGGGACGCCAGCGCGCAATCAGTGGGTGGTCGCGCCGGAGCGGACGGTACGTTCCATCAAGCGCAAGATGGGGCGCAATGAGACCGTGACGATGGCGGGGAAGAGCTACACGCCGCAGGAAATCTCGGCCTTCATCTTGCGAGAGATCAAACAGGCGGCTGAGGCAGACCTGGGCGAACCGGTGGAGCGGGCGGTGATCACCGTCCCGGCGTACTTCAATGAAGTGCAGCGCCAGGCAACGCTCGAAGCTGGGGAGATCGCCGGTTTCGTCGTCGAGCGGATCATCAACGAGCCCACGGCAGCGGCGCTGGCCTACGGCTACGGCCTCAACGGCGACCAGCACCTGCACCTGCACGTGCTCGTCTACGACCTGGGTGGCGGCACCTTCGACGTTTCGGTCATCGAGTTGAACTATGGCGTCGTGGACGTGTTGGCGACGGCCGGTGACAACCACCTGGGCGGTGATGATTTCGACGAGCGGCTCGCCGAGATGCTGGCGGACGAATTTGCCGGCGAGCACGGCATCGATTTGCGCCAGAGCCACCAGGCCTGGGCTCGCCTGTTACGGGCGGCCGAAGAGGCAAAAATCGAGCTCTCGTCGGCTCCATACGCCACGGTCAGCCTGGAGTACATTGCCAGGGATGAGAACGGCACACCGCTGCACATCGAGCGGGAGGTCACGCAGGACGAGTTTGTCGCGTTGATTGCCGACCTGCTCGAGCGAACCCTGACCTGCATCGATCAGGCCCTGGCCGACGCCAGCCTGGAGGCAGGTGAGATCGACCGCGTGTTACTCGTCGGTGGTTCGACTCGCATCCCCGCCGTCTGGGAGCTGGTTGCCGGCCGTCTTGGCCAGGACCCGCACATCGAGATCGACCCCGACGCGGCCGTGGCCCTCGGCGCGGCGGTGCAAGCCGGGATCATCGTGGGCGAAGAGATTGACGCGATTCTGGTGGATGTCACGCCACTCTCCCTGGGTATCGAGACGGCTCAGATCGGCATCACCGGTCAGATACGGACCGACCACTTTGCTCCTCTCATCCGGCGTAACACGACGATCCCGGTTCAAAAGAGCGAGGTGTTCTCGACCCTGCATCCCGGCCAGAAGGCGATTCACGTCAAAGTCTACCAGGGCGAACATCCGGTGGCGTCTCAAAACGTGCTCCTGGGCGACTTCATGGTTGAGGATCTCAAGCCCAACCGGCGGGACGGCCTGACCGATGTGACGATCAACTTCCAGCTCGACGTCAATGGCATTCTGGACGTGACCGTCATCGAGCGCAAGACCGGCAAACAGGTCAGAGAACGGCTCAAGGCCAGTCGCAAGCGGCTCAGCCCGGAGCAAATCGCGGAGAGCCAGGCTAAACTGGAGGCGCTCTACGGGAATGGGCATGTGGAGGAGGCCGAGGAGGCATGGTTCGCCCCCGATCTGCCGGAGGTGGATCCCGGTGTGGCGGTCCTGCTGGAACGCGCCCGGAAGGTGCTCAACCGGCCGGACCTCGACCCCGACGTGGCGGCCGAAATCGCCGGCGTCGTCGCCGACATCCGCCGGGCCTCCGCCGACGGGGACGACAAGCGGGCCGAGGAATACTGTGACCAGTTGATCGATTTGCTTCTCGAGGCCGAGGAGTAGACCCGGCGCGACCTTTGGGGTTCCACCCGGTGCATCCTCGCCTGGCTCAACACGACGGAGTCCCAACGCGCAGAGGTGAGAACGCCCGGAGGGAGCGATGAAACCAGTATCCGAGAGTCGGGTGTAGCGGAATCATCGACCGACAGGCCGCAGCCTTTCATTGCCGGGCCGCGTGGTGGGTGACGCGAGCGGCGAAGGATCCGAGCCGTTCGGCCAGCGATGGGGCTGGGCCCAGGAGAGGAAGTCGAATGGTCGCGACTGTGCCGCTCCCGAAGACGCTGCTCAAGGTGAGGGTGCCGTGATGCGCATCCACCAGTGATTTGGCGATTGCTAATCCCAGGCCCGTACTCCCTTTGGTGCGCGATCGCGAGCGGTCGCCACGGTAGAAGCGATCGAACACGTGCGGGAGGTCTTCCGCCGCGATCCCCTCACCAGTATCAGAGACTTCTACGACGGCCTCGGATCCTTGTCGCCTTGCCGCAACACGAATACTCCCCCCCGGAGGCGTATGCTTCACCGCGTTGTCGAGCATGATCAGGAGCACCTGGTGGAGACGGTCGGGATCGCCTTCAACCCAGAGAGACTCTCCGCCTCCGTGGTCGGTCAGGCGGATCCCTGCTTCTTGGGCCAGGGGCACCATGCGCCGTGCCACATCTGTCGTGAGAGGGCCCAAATCGAGCTGTCCGATGGCCAGATCAATCTCCTGCAGGTCAGATCGAGCCAGAGTGAGCAGATCGCCAGCCAGCCGCTCGAGCCTGACGATTTCCTGGCGCACGTCGTCAAACAGTTCGCCGTTCGTCTCTAATGGCTCAACTCGGTGCTGATGGAGCAGGTCCGTGGCGGCGTGCAGGACCGTAAGCGGGGTGCGGAGTTCATGAGCCGCTGCCGCGACAAATTCCTGCTGGTGCTGGAAAGCCAGCCGGATGGGAACCAGGGCGCGCCCGGCCAGGAACCAGGCACCAAGGATTGAGACCAGGAGGCCCGTTCCGCTGACTGTCGCGAGAATGAGCACCAGTTGGTGCAGCGCTGACTCCTCCGCAGCAATACTTTGCCCGATGACAAAGAGAGCCGGGCCGAACTGGGGCCCTGGGAGGGGCTGGATATAGAGCCGCGCCGGTTCTCCATCGACGACGATGGTCGCATAGCGCGGCAACTTGTTGCCGGAGAGGCCTACGATTTCGGGCGGGAAGGTGAGATTTTCCGGATTCTCGAGGACACGGCCATCCGGCCCGAGAAGAAGCGAGAATACAGCTCCGCGCATGATCTCTGGTCGAGGGCGAATCCGGCCTTCCGATCGCTCGTGGGTGATCGCCATGACAATCGCGTTGCTTCGCCGGAGCAGGTCGCGATCAACCTCGCCAATGAGGCTTCGGGCGAGACTCACATAGACCATAGCGCCGGCAAGCGTCAAGATCAGCCAGAGAACCAGAACGTTCCACCCGACCAGCCCCCAGCGGACGCGATTGAACATAGTCGCTAGGCCTTCATCGTGTAGCCAACACCGCGGAACGTGCGGATGAGTGGCCGCGCGAATCCCCGGTCAATTTTATCACGCAGGTAATGGATGTAGATTTCGACGACGTTTGAGGTTGGCTCGGCATCATAGCCCCAGACGTGATCGGTGATCTGGGCCTTGGTGAGGACCTGGCCTGGGTGGCGCATCAGGTACTCAAGCAGCGCAAACTCCCTGGCTGTCAGTTCAATCGTGCGCTCGCCGCGCTGCGCTTCGCGCCGTGCCAGGTCAAGCGTCAGGTCGCCGACCACGAGCGTGTTGGTCTCAGCCTCATCTCCTCCACGCCGCCCGAGCGCCCGCACGCGTGCCAAAAACTCCTCGAGGGCGAAGGGTTTGACGAGGTAGTCATCGGCACCCGCGTCCAGCCCCCGCACCCGGTCTGGAACCGCGTCTAAGGCGGTAAGCATCAGGACGGGTGTGCGTACACGCTGCTGGCGCAGGCTTCGACAGACCTCGAGCCCGTCCATTTCCGGCAGCATGACGTCCAGCACGATCAGGTCGTACACTCCGGTTATCCCACACATCAGCCCCGCGGCGCCGTTATAGACGACTTCGGTCCGGTGTCCAGCCTCCATGAGGGCTCTCTCGACCAGGTGAGCAATCCGAGAATCATCCTCCACGAGGAGAATGTACATTCCAAACAATCCCTCTCGTTGGTGTCGAGCCACCCGCCTGGCGCGCCACTCGAAACAGGCCAAACAACGTGGCGTTGGCGATACGAATACAACAGCAAGATTTCTTCATAGCGTGCGGCACGACGTGGTGGTGGATGATGTCAGCCTGGGCCAGGCGAAAGGTCTCGCGCTGGCGGGACCGAGATGCCTCCCCACGCGCTTCGCTCGGGAGCTGCGCACTTCGCTCAGGCTCCACCGCAAGGAAACCTCGTCGTAGGACGAACGCCAACCGAGCACAGTCGCTCTTCTCATAGAACTCTAAGGAAGTGTAGCCCTTTTCCAAGGTCATTCCAAGGTTCGAAGACTATGATATCGGGCATACGATAGCGGTTGGCGAGGGCGTCTTTGAGAGAGTGACATCCGCCGCCCCAGGAGATTGGCTATCTGGTAGCATACCTCAATAGCTGCGATGACCGCTAATTAGGATGGTTTCGCCATGGTAACGAGAGCAAGAAAGCGCAGAAAAGGTCCGGGGCGCCTGGCAATCCTGCTGGGAAGCGGGATGGTCATGAGCGCCTTTCTGGGTGCGATCATCAGTGGGCCGCAGCCGACAGATGCGAGCCCGGTCCCGTCGCCAACCGCGGGGCCGGTGCCGGCGATCTCACGTCCGGCCCCAAGCCGCACGACGCAACGGCTCAGGCCCCAGTCGGGCTTCTCACAGGGTTCGAGGCCGGGCTTTTCCCAGGCACCCGCTCAGGTGATGCGCCCCCGCTTGCGCAGCCGGGGGTCGTGAGTCGGAGGCGCTACAATGCGGGAGATGAGCCGGGGCTTTCGGGCGATGAATACCGATGTGCTCGTGGCAATCGTCGTGAATGGAGGACGGCAGGCAACCGAGGAGGCCGTGAACGCTGTGAACGAGGTCGAGGCGTTGTTTGATACGATCGAGGCCACGTTGAGCCGCTTTCGGCCGGAGAGTGAGCTGTCGAGGTTGAATCATTCGGCCGGCGCGCCGTTCCGGGGCTCGCCGCTGCTGCTCGCCGCGGTGGAGGAGGCGCTGGAGGCGGCACGAATGACAGACGGGCTGTTCGACCCGACCATCCTCGCGGCGCTCGTGGCCGCCGGCTACGACCGGAGTTTCGAGCGGCTGGCGGAAGCGCCGGAGCGCCCGTCAAATCTAACCGGAGAGGCGTGCGCCTACTGTTGGCGCGATGTCCGGCTCGACCGACAGGCTGGCACCATCACTATGCCAGTTCCGTGCGGGTTGGACCTGGGGGGCATCGGCAAGGGCTGGGCGGTGGACCGGGCGCGGGAGCGCATCCGTGCGTTCAGAAACTTCGCGGTGGACGCCGGTGGCGATATCTACGCCAGCGGGACGCAGGCGGACGGCCGTCCCTGGACGGTTGGGATCGAGGACCCGGCGGAGCCCACTCAGGATCTGCTCATTCTGGAGGTGCAAGATCGAGCGGTGGCCACCTCGACGGTCGCACACCGCCGTTGGCGCCAGGGCGGGCACGAGCAGCACCACTTGATCGATCCACGCACGGGACGGCCGGCGGAAAGCGGGGTCATGCAGGCCACGGTTGTGGCCGACACGGTAGTGCGCGCCGAGATTCTGGCGAAGGTGGCGCTTTTGTTTGGTCCCGAGGAGGGGGTGCGATTCCTGGATCAGCAGGTGGAGGCAGAGGGTATTCTGGTGCTCGCCGATGGCCGGCTCGCGCCATCGGCAGGTTTTCCCGCGGGGTGAGCTATGGTACGGAAACTGGTCATTGGAACGCTGATTGGACTGCTTCTCCTGCCCGGCGCAACGACTGCCCTGGCTCAAGGAGCCGGGATGAACGGCTCGGCCGAGATGAGCGGCCAGGCCTGGGTCGATCGGAGCGGCGAGCAGCCGCGGCTCATGGTGACGGCCGATGCCGCAGACGGCCAGGGTTGGCACCTGGAGGCGATCCTGACCCCAGTGGGGCTCCAGCGCGGTGCTGGCGGAGTGGGGTTGGTCTATGTCCTGGAAGGGCAATTTACGCTGAGTGGCCCCGGAGGTGCGGTGGCGACCGGGGAGGCGACGGGCCTGATGGATCGGGGGGGCGTGGGCCAGGTCCAGCTTGCCGACGGCGGGGGCACGGTGCGCCTGGACGGGAACTTCTCGATTGGCGATGATGGCGCGCTGCAACTCGATCTGGCGGGCGCGTTTCCCGCTGGAGCGGCCGAGCAGAGCCCGCTCGAGGCGGAGAGCGCACCAGCAGGAACCAATCACACGTTCTGGTTTCTGTCACGAGCAGCGGGGTTGAGCGCCTTCGCGCTGCTCACAATTAACGTGTGTCTGGGCCTCATGGTCAGCAGCCGCTCCCTTGATGCGTTCCTGGCCCGCTGGCGCGCGTATGATCTGCACCAGTTCAGTGCACTCCTCGCACTCGGTTTTCTAGGCTTGCACATCTTCGCGCTCCTGGGCGATCACTATTTCAACTTTCGCCTGAGTGAGTTGCTCGTGCCGCTGGCATTGCCCTACCGCCCGGCCTGGACAGCGCTCGGCGTCGTGGCGTTCTACCTCATGATCGGCATCGTCGCCAGCTTCTACGTGCGCCGTCTCATCGGATACCGGACCTGGCGGCTGATTCATTACTTGACCTTCGGCGTCTACCTGCTGGCATTGGCTCATGGTCTCTTCTCGGGTACCGACAGCGGTAGACTTTGGGCGGCGATGCTGTACGTAGGCAGCGCCACTGCGGTCGCGACGCTGACGACCTGGCGCATCCTGAGCCGCTCCGCTCGCAGGCGACCCGCCCGAGCCCGCGCGGCCGATCTATGAGCAGGGGCGATGCATTGAAATTGTGAGGATTGGAACGTTGAAGTGCCTCATATTCGGACACAGTGCACGGTGTGCCACGCACCCCACTCTGGGACCGCTCAAATTACAGGAGTTACGCGGTGCGAGGTGGTGATTCAAGGTTGATGGCTCAAAGAAGTAGCATTTGGCTTGGAGTGCGTGCTTTCGCGCGCTGAAGCGCGCACTCCAAGCCGATACTCCGCTCACAATTCAACCTACTGCGTCACTCCTGT
>DOUV01000153.1:19898-20513 GCA_003520455.1 Chloroflexota bacterium
ACCGTATTCCAATAAGAGCGAATCGGATGAGGAGAACAACAGGTATGAGTGTTCAGACACAATCAAGTCTGGAAAAAACGTCCCCCTCGACAGCGGGCCGCCTGCGGCCGGCGGGGGGTGCACGCGGCGGGGGAATGCGATGGAGTCTCATCCTCCTCGTCGCGCTGCTCGTAGTCGCCGCTGCAGTTGTGGTCTATCGCCGGAGCGTGGCACGGCAGGCGGCGGCCACGGCGAACCTCGTCACGGCGCCGGTGCAGCGCGGCACCCTGGTTGCCACGGTCAACTCGGCCGGCAATATCGCTACCCACCGAGAATTGAACTTGAACTTCCCCCAGGCCGGCACCGTGGCGCAGGTCAACGTTAAGGTCGGGGACCGGGTGACGGCCGGGCAGGTGCTGGCGGAACTCGACCAGAGCGACCTGCAGTTGCAGTTGCAGAACGCGCAGGTGAACCTCAAGATCGCTCAGGCCAAGCTGGCGCAGACCAGGACGCCGACGACGAATGAGGATATTGCCACGGCGCGAGCCCAACTCGCGGCGGCGCAGGCCAGTTACGATAAACTCGCGGCCGGCCCGACAGCCGCCGACTACGCGGCGGCCCGCGCGGCGGTGAGCA
>DOUV01000976.1 GCA_003520455.1 Chloroflexota bacterium
CGGGCAGCCTGGACGACCGGGTGAAAGAGGCGCGCACCGCGCTGGGCGACTGGACGGGCGCAATCGGCACCTTGCCGCTGGTGCCCGAGACAGACAAGCTGAAGGGCATCACCGACCCTGAGGTCAAGGCGGCCGCGGCCAAGCAGTTGAAGAGCCAGCTCAATGACTTCGACAGCTGGGTTAATGCCGAGGAAAAACGCATCGACACCGAGCTCAAGCAGGTGAACGAGCTGATCAAGGCCGAGAGCAAGCTGAAACCCGCCAAGGACGGCGCGGCGCTGGTCAGCAGCGCGAAGTCGCTGAAAACCGAGCTGGACGAGCGGAAAATCCAGCTGGGTGAGCTGCGGGATGCGGTAAAAGACAGGCTGAAGACGCTGAACTGATGGGCGGAACGTGGGATGTACGCGGACAACTGTTCTGCGGCTGACGGCGCTGCTGCTGGCGCTGCCGCTGCTGTTCGTGAGTGAACGACCGGCAACGGCGCTCGCGCGCGAAAAGGCCGAGCTGGCCTGGAACGTGGACGCCACCACCTACCTGCACTACGCGGTGGAAACCCAGGCCGCGGCAGGTGAAGAAGCCGACCCCAAGCCCAACCTGCAGCACGTTCACCTGATGGGCTACGAGATCGGGCCGGACGGCGCGCTGGTTGAGCTTTCGCGGCCCTGGGTGTTCGAGGAAATGCTGTTCCAGCTGGGGGCGGCGCTGCCCGGCGCCAGCGCGCGTGCGGAGGACAGCTGGAAGCGCGAATGGAACTTTGACAGCGTGTCGGGCACCCAGCAACTGGAGGTGAGCTCAAGCTACCTGTTCAAGCAAGTGGCCGGCTACAGCGGCCACGAGTGCGCGCACATCGTGGGCACCCACAAGTTGAAGGCCGAGCGCGCGGGCGACAATCCGCCGCGCTGGACGAAGTTCGAGCTGACCACCGACGCCTTTTTCGACGGCGAGGCGGGGTACCTGCTGGGGATGAAGCTGGCGTTGCGCGGCAGCAAGCTGGAGCCGGCCCCCGAGGCAGACAAAGAGCCGGTTGCCAGGAACTACCTGTGGGACATCGAGTGGAAGCTGAAGCCGCCCGTGGACACCACGGAGACCGAACAGATCAAGAAGAAGGTGGACGTCGCCATCGCCCGCGGCGTCGAGCGCCTGTGGGCCCAGCGCAACAAGGAAGGCCACTGGCCCTACGGCAAGCACCAGCGCGGCGGCACCGCCCTGGCGCTGCTGGCGCTGCTGATCGGCGTGAGCCCCTGGGTGCCCGGCGATCCCTTCCACCTGCTCTTCGCGCGGGTCCTCCCGTACCGCGCGATGTTCTACCTCGGACTCACTCTGCCAGCGCTGGCAGCCTTTGGCGCCGACTGGCTGCTGGGAATAGTTGAGCGACGCTTTTGGTGGCAGCCACCCAGTGCGCTGGCGCAAGCAGCGGGACCGCTCTTCTTCGGCGCGTTCGTGCTTCTCGTGTTCGTCGACTTCCACCCTGTCAGCGGTACGTACACCAGCACTCCGCGCTATTTCACGGCCGAAGAGTACGAAGCCTATGCCTGGCTGGCTGCCAAACAGACAAGCGGTCCCTGGCGCATCTGGGAGCCGACCGACGACATCACCCTGAAATACCAGCGGACCCTCGCCCCGACCTTCGCCCCGGTGCCGCGCTACGATGGGCATTGGGATGAGGGAGTGCCGCTGCCGATGTGGTCTCTGCGGCACGAGGCTACTGATCTGCTGGACCCGGACTTGCTCAACGCCCTTGCGGTGCGCTATATCGTCCTGCGTCCGGCCGAGCCGGGGGCTGAGCGCTGGCAGACCGAACTTGCCGCCGCGGGTTTCAACTCCCTCGCCTGGGAGCGTGGTGGCGTTCAAATCTGGGAGAATCCCGCGACCCTACCCTTCGCCTGGAGTGCCGGGACCGTTCGAGCCCTGAGCTATCGACCAGGACGGATTCGCCTGGTGGTCGAGCATGAAATCGCCGGCCCCGTGCGCGTGGCGGAGGCCTGGTTCCCCGATTGGCAGGTGACCGTGGACGGCCAGCCGGCCCGGTTGCTGCGCGCCGATGAGGCCTTCCTGGGGGTCGAAATTCCCCCCGGGCGCCACGAGGTCGTCTTTTTCTGGCAGACGCCAGCAGTCATCTGGCTGAGTTGGGCGTTGGCCGGCTTCGCGCTGGCGGGGCTCATTGGAGGGGGAGTCTACACATGGATTCAGAGGCGTCGCTCAAGCTTTCGGTGATCCTGCCTACGTATAACGAACGGGACAACATTGTCGAACTCATCGATGCCATTGAGGCTCGATTGGCCCCGGAGGGGTGGTCCTACGAGCTCATCGTGGTCGATGACAATAGTCCAGATGGGACATCTGAGGTGGTGGCGGCCCGCGCGGCGGCTGATCCCGCCGTCAGGCTCTCCGTCCGCACGACGGAGCGTGGTCTCTCGAGCGCCATTTCTCACGGTATCCGGCAGGCCTCTGGCAACGTCATCGTGGTTATGGATACCGACTTCAACCATGACCCTGAGATGCTGGCCCAGATGGTGAAATTCCTGGAGTACTACGATATCGTGATCGGCTCGCGCTTCACCATGGGTGGTGGCATGGAAGACACGTGGCGCTACCGGGCGAGCTACCTCTTCAACGTCATAGTGCGCTTTGTCCTGCGGACGCAAGTGCAAGATAACCTCAGTGGCTTCTTCGCCATGCGCCGCGACCGGCTTGAGGCCCTCGATCTCGAGCGCATCTTCGCCGGCTACGGTGAATATTTCATGCGTCTGCTCTTCCTGGCCTGGCGGCAGGGCTATAAGCTTCTGGAAGTGCCGGTTTTCTATCGCAATCGTCGCCACGGCCAGAGCAAGTCGCAGTTTGTCAACATGTTCGTCACCTACACGGTGGCGATGATCAAACTCCGCCTGGGCGTTTGGCCGCGCCTGGTGCGCGCGAAGCAGGCCGCCGGTCACGTCCTTGGATTGAAGCGCACCTGACCCGGACCCGGTCTCCTCCTATGACGAGCGACACCATCATCATCATTCCTGCCTACAACGAAGCCGCGAACCTCCCGCGCGTCATTCCGGAGATCCGGCACGCGGTGCCCGACGTGGACATCGTTGTGGTCAACGATTGCTCCAGGGACCGCACCGCCCAGGTCGCGCAGGCCCTCGGCGCGGCCGTCGTCTCGCTCCCCAACAATCTCGGCTACGGCGGAGCGGTTCAGACGGGCTTCCGCTATGCTGTCGAGAAGGGCTACGCCTACGGCGTCATGATGGACGGCGATGGGCAGATGGACCCGCACTCGGTGCCCGCCCTCCTCGACGTCGTTCGCAGTGGCCGGGCCGATCTGGCGCTGGGATCGCGCTTCCTCGGGCGAATGGAGTACAAGAACAGCCGCATCCGGGAATTTGGCCAGCTCTTCTTTCGCTGGGTTGTCCGTATTCTCATCAAGCAACCGATTACTGATCCAACCTGCGGGTTCCAGGCTCTCACGGCTGAGGCGATGGCATTCTTCAGCTGTGATAACTACCCGTCCGACTTTCCCGATGCTGATACCTTGCTCCTCTTCCGCTACGCGGGCTTCACGGTTGAGGAGGTGCCGGTCACAATCCGAGGCCGCCTCAGCGGCAGCTCGATGCACGCCGGCTGGAAACCGATCTACTACGTCATCAAGATGCTCTTTGCGATATTCATTGTCTTCCTGCGCCATAAGACGCGCGTCGCTTCGCTGCGGCAGCCGCCGATGGCGACGGAGGGCATCGAGCCCGCCATCAAAGCGTTTTGACCCGCCCGCCAGGGCGAATGCCCGGCTTCGAGGCGAGACATCGGTTGGGGGAGGGGCAACAGGAGGTGGGAGGGAAGACTTCCAAAGTCTTGTTCACAGCCGGTCCCCGCTGCGATCACTCCCGTGGGAGCGCGCTTGGGCAAGCACGATCCCCGCCAGACTTCGGAAGTCTGAGGCCTTGACCAGCGCTCTGGCGGAAGCGTAAAACGCAGAACGTCACGTTTATATTGGTAGGGTATATCGTCCTGCGTTTCGCTCGCGGCGGAGTAGGGACGCAGAAACATGGAGGCAGCCAAGAATCAAATCCGTTCTGTCTCCATACCCTGCGGAAATGTTCGCTCATATGGAATTAGGGTGTGTATCGTGTGCGAGCGCGAGGCGCTCGCACACGATACACCAATATGAGCAGAAATGTTCGTCCGTTGGGCACTCATCCGAGCGAATTGTCGAATGCCAGGGGATACAATCCGCTTTTCCGTTTTAGCATGACTCTTGCACATCGCGTCAACTGGAAACCCTCCCTCAATTCACAGAAGCACTCATCACAGCAAATGAACGAGCAGGTGACCGGTGATTAACGCGCTTTCGATAGATTTGGAAGAATGGTTCCATGCTGAATTGCTCCGGCGGCATGTGTCGCCGGAGGACCGCCAATTTGGGCAGGCGGCTCAAGCCGCGCGCCAGCTCCTCGAGCTGCTCGACGACCGCAATGCGCGAGCCACCTTTTTTGTGGTGGGCGAACTCATGGCGGCGGAGCCAGCTCTCATCCAGGAGATCCGGGCGGCCGGTCACGAGATCGGTTGCCACGGGCTGACGCACCGTCCGCTATGGGAGCTGGACCCGGCGTCTTTGACGGAGGAGTTGCAGGGCTGGCGGACCCTGTTCCGCCAGGTGCTCAACGATGTCAGCCCGCCGGTCGAGGGATTCCGCGCGCCGACGTTCTCGTTGGACCGGACGACGTCGTGGGCCTTGCCGGTGCTGACAGAGTGGGGCTTCCGCTACGATTCCAGCATCTTCCCGCGTCGCAATCATGTCTATGGGGTGCGAGGCGCACCAACCATTCCCTACCGCCCGGCGGCCGACAATCTCGTCGATCACGATCCGAATGGTCTGATCGCCGAGTTCCCAATGAGTGTCACCCGTGTCTTTGGCAAACGCGTGCCGATTGCCGGTGGCTTCTACCTGCGGGCGCTGCCGCTCGGTTTCGTCGTCCACGGTTTCCAGCAGCTCAATGCCGCCTGCCGGCCCTTCAATCTCTATCTCCATCCCTGGGAAATCTGGACCGAGACCCCTCGCGTTCGAGGCCTCAGCATTGCCGACTCGCTCATTACCTACCACAACCTCGGAGCACCGATGCTGGACAAGCTCAAGGTGCTCCTGACCGAGTTTCGTTTTGCGCCGGTCTCTGAGGTGCTGGCGCGGTATGGCATCTTGCCGGGCACCCCCCCGCCCGCTTCTGCAGCGATGCCGGCTCAGGCAGAGTTGGAATGGCGCGCGGCGTAACCCCCACGGCCGGGGATCTCTTTCTGCCAGATGCGGCCGCCCGCGCTGTCGCCCGGCCCCGCCGGCTTCAAGCCTG
>DOUV01000147.1:0-10586 GCA_003520455.1 Chloroflexota bacterium
CTGCTGGCGCACGGCGGCGCGGCTGCGCTCCAGGGCGACCTCGTCCCGCCCCGTGATGACAAACACAGTCGTTGTGAGCACGACAGCGGCGCGCTCCCGGCCCGCCGCCGCCGCCCCGGCCTCGATCCAGGGAATGACCCGCTCGCGCAGATAGCTGGGGCTGTGGTACGGGTGGACGTGGAATCCATCGGCCAGCTCGCCGGCCAGCTGGCAGAGTTGCTCGTTGACGCCGGCGATGTAGATCGGAATGCGAGAATATTCGATCGGACCCGGGTTGAAAAAGGGGCTCATAAGGGTGTGCTTGTAAAACTCGCCCCGAAAATTAAGTCTGGCCCCATGCTGCCAGACATCCCAAATGTGGCGCACGGCCTGAATGAACTCACGGAGTTTGGGCGCGGCAGGCCCCCAAGGCATGCTAAAGCGACGCTCAATGTGGGGCTTGACCTGCGTCCCCAGTCCGAGGATGAAGCGGCCGTGGCTGAATTGGGCCAGGTCCCAGGCCGTGTAGGCGACATCCATCGGGTTTCGGGCGAAGGCCACCGCGATCGCCGTCCCCAGTTCGATCCGCCCGGTATGCTCGGCAGCCAAAACGAGCGGCAGAAACGCATTATGTTGGGTCTCGCTGGTCCACAGACCGTCAAAGCCGATCGCTTCGGCCTGCCGAGCCAGCGCCGGAACTGCCGCCAACGATGGTGCCAGAACGCCGGTGTCGAATTTCATGGAACCTCCTCCGGACCCTACGGGAAGTTGGTGTATTGACCCGTGCAAAGATTGTTACGGTCCGCACGTGATGCATAATCCACGCTCTGTAAGTTCTATATGGATCACCGTTTTGTTGAAAAAGCGACGCACAGATCAGGAAGAAGCAAATATCCAGCTCTCCAACCGAAGGCCTGCAATCCGTTGGGAGTGGCAAAGATCGTTCGTGACCAACCCGCGGCCCGGTGCAAGCGCCACAGCGGCAATCATCAAATCGATCTCAGGCACAAGCGCTCTGCCCGTACGGAGTTCTGCTTTGAGCTCTCCAAAGCGCCTGAGCGCACCATCGGGTAGAGGAACAAGAGGCATCTGCTGGTCAAATGTCACTCCGTGGGCCAGCTTTTCGGCCCGTCTTCGTGATCCCAGCACCTCCTTGCACTTGCAGGGGTCTCCCGAACGCGCGAGCAACTCATCGGCCTCGTAATCTTAACTCACCCTGCCCAACTTGTCGAAGCGCGCGGTCCAGAGTGGGTAGATTCGGAGCTCGAGTTGCTGCCGCCGGCCAGAGCGTCTATCATCTTCTCAAGAACACACCACAACCGACAGTGAGGCGAGAATGGCAATCGATCCGCGGACGCTGAATGAAGCGCTCACCGAACACATTCGTCCGGAGACCTTCCCGGTGGCGGTCCGCCTGATGCCACCAGGCGAGGACCTCCCGCCGAAAACCAGGCGACCCGCCCACGATCTGGATATCAAGGTGACCATCTGCCAGGGGGTGGCCTTCTCGCGCCGCTATGGGTGGACGATGGCGGTGAGCGCGGAGGATCTCTCGTGCCCGCTGGCCGCCGCGGTCTTCGGCTTCAGGCCGATGCTCGATTACATGGCCACCGGCCACGCCTGCTATCAGATGTACACCCGCACGCTGGACGCCGGCGCCACGACCGAAACCGCCGTCGAGAAGCTGCCCTACCAGGCCTTCGAGTCCATCTTGAGCGCGCCGCTGCACCGCACGACCTTCGAGCCCGACGTTGTGGTCGTCTACGGGAACGCTGCCCAGGTGATGCGCCTGGTCACGGCCGCACTCTGGCGGGAGGGTGGGCGGATCACGTCAAGCTTCTCCGGCCGGATCGACTGCTCGGACGAGATCATCGTACCGCTTCGCTCCCAGAAGCCTGAGGTGATCCTGCCCTGCTACGGTGACCGTATATTCGCCCAAACGCAGGATCACGAGATGGCGTTCAGCTTTCCCTGGGAGTGGGCCGAGCGACTGGTCGAGGGACTCGCCGGGACCCACCGGGGAGGCGTTCGTTACCCGATTCCGTCGTTTCTCCGCTACAGTGCCCAGTTTCCGGCTCACTACGAGAAGATGAACGAGCTGTGGGAAAGCAGCGAGACCGGACCCTGAGCGGCCAAAAGAAAATGAGGGAACTGATCGCCTGTTCAGTTCCCTCAACTCTGATCATTCCGCCGGTCAATCGGCCTCATGCACCGGGACGATACCGTTCTTGATGTCCCCTCGCGTCAGGACGCGCAGGATCGTCTCTGGGTCGGTGCGGCCGAGCCGCTGAGCCAGTTGCACCGGCGAGAGGGGACGGTTGTTGTTGGCCAGGAGTGCCCGGAAAACACCGGTGGCCAGGGGCGTCGCAGTCGTAATGTAGTCCGGTTTCCACTGGCAATGCGCCATAATGTGCTCGCGTGGTGAATCCACCCGGAAGACCTCTCCGGTATTGGGATCCACCCAATCCACCTCTTCAACCGGCGCTCCCTGCTCGAACTCGCGCCGGCACTGCTGGCAGAGCTGACTCCGAATCGCCAGTTCAGCATCAATTCCTTGCTTCTTGAACCAGTCCCAATCAATGACGAACGGCGTCTCGGTCGTCGGTCGCAGCAATTCTAAAACCATGCCACTTTCCTCCTACTGCAATCGCCCTAGAGACCAAAGCGGTCGCTCGTCAGTACCCACGTTTACAAATCGACTGTCTTGGGAGAGCGCGTAATTCAGCGAGAACTCACGGATGGGCATCGCCACGCCCGCCCCCTCGCCAATCTCTTTGAGTAACTCGCGAGGCGGGAGGGGCTCGCGGGTGATATCAATCATAGCATCGGCGATGTTGAGGTGTCCGACGTTGTACTGAACCATCAAGGCGGTGGGCAGCCAGCGGTCGCCGAAGCGGACAAACTCGTCGCTGCCGGCCATCTCCTGCTCCAGTTTCTGCCGCACGTAGAAGCCGTACCGCTCATAGAGCTCTTCAGGCGAGAGTTGCTCTTCCTGCGCCGCTCCCATTTCCAGGTTAAGCGCGTGCGGGTGCTTGAACTCGGTGACAAACTCCCGCGGCGCCGCCTCATCCTCAATCTGGACCGTGATGACTGTGAAGTGATCGTAGCGCGGGTTGTAGCCATCGCGGGCCCCGACGACCTCACCACGGCCCCCCCCTAACGCTGCAAACACCAGGTGATCGCCCACCTGGTAGTGGCCGGCCGGCTGGTAGGCATTCGCCGGCACGCGCGCTGCCAGGACCCTTTCTTCGGCGCGGTAGCGCTCGTTCATGAGAAAGCGCGCGATCGCATCGGTTGAGAGCGGGGTCGCTTTGGTGATGAAGGACTCGAGCAGATTGTCGCGGTCTTCATCCGTCAGTCGAAACTTGTCTCGCCAGTAGCGTTCTGTCTGTGTTACTCGTTCCATACGTGTCTTGCCTCTTGATCAACAAGGATAAATACGGTCTCAACCGCCAGGCATGGGCAGGTGAATTCCGTGGGCCTTGGCAGTCTCGACTGCCAGCTCATAGCCGGCATCAGCATGGCGCGCCACGCCGATACCGGGGTCGTTCGTGAGCACACGCCCCAGGCGACGCGCGGCGGCTTCAGTCCCATCGGCGACGATCACCTGCCCGGCATGCTGGCTGAAGCCGATCCCCACACCGCCACCGTGGTGGAAGCTCACCCAGGTGGCGCCGCTGGCGACGTTGAGAAGCGCGTTGAGGATCGGCCAGTCGGAGATGGCATCTGAACCGTCGCGCATACCCTCGGTCTCCCGGTTTGGGCTGGCAACGGAGCCGGTATCCAGGTGGTCCCGACCGATGACGATCGGAGCACTCAACTCGCCGCTTGCCACCATTCGATTGAGCTCGAGCCCGAAGCGCGCCCGCTCTCCCTGGCCCAACCAGCAAATGCGCGCGGGCAGTCCCTGGAAGGGCACCCGCTGGCGGGCCATTCGAATCCAGCGGGCCAGAGTCTGATCCTCGGGGAAGAGCCGGAGGACCGTCTCATCGGTTTTGTAGATGTCCTCAGGGTCACCCGAGAGCGCCACCCAGCGGAATGGCCCCCTGCCCTGGCAGAAGAGCGGGCGGATGTAGGCCGGCACAAAGCCGGGAAACGCGAAGGCATCCTCCACACCGGCGTCGAAGGCGCGCTGGCGTAGATTGTTGCCGTAGTCGAAGACGACGGCACCCCGCCCCTGGAGCCCGAGCATTCCCTCGACGTGCCGCGCCATGCTCGCCATGGCCCGCTCGGTGTATTCCTCAGGCGAACGGCTTCGCAAGGCTTCGGCCTCGGCCAGACTGAGGCCACTCGGCACGTAGCTCAGCGGATCGTGGGCCGGGGTCTGGTCGGTCACCACGTCCGGCCGGACGCCACGCACGACCAATTCGTTGACCAGGTCGGCCGCATTGGCGAGCAGGCCGACACTCAGCGCCTGGCCCGCCGCGCGGGCCTTCTCAACCCAGGTCATGGCTTCTTCCAGATCATCCGTCAAGCGGTCGAGGTAACCAATGTCCAGGCGACGCCGGGCGCGAGCCTCGTCCACCTCGGCGATGAGCGCCACCCCCTCGTTCATCGTCACGGCCAGGGGTTGAGCGCCGCCCATTCCTCCCAGACCAGCGGTCAGCACCAGTCGTCCCTTGAGGGTACCGCCGAAGTGTTGCCGGGCGACCTCGGCCAGGGTCTCATAGGTGCCCTGCAAGATACCCTGGGTGCCGATATAAATCCACGACCCGGCCGTCATCTGGCCGTACATGATCAGCCCTTTGGCCGCCAGCTGGTCGAAATACGCCTGGGTAGCCCAGTGAGGCACGAGGTTGGAGTTGGCAATCAACACGCGCGGCGCATCAGGGTGGGTCCGAAAGACCGCCACCGGCTTGCCACTCTGCACCAAGAGAGTCTCATCCTCCTCCAGGCGTCGCAGGGTGGCGACGATCGCGTCGAATGCCTCCCAGGAGCGCGCAGCCTGCCCACGGCCACCGTAGACGATCAGTTCCGCGGCTTTCTCCGCGACCTCCGGATCGAGATTGTTCATGAGCATACGGAGCGCCGCTTCCTGGAGCCACCCCTTGCATGAGAGGGTTTGGCCGCGCGGCGCTCGCACCGGTGCGCGCCGTTGCGCTGTGGTCATGAAAGTTCCTCCAGTGCTGCTCGCCAGCACGCCAGTGGGCCTGCGACGAGCAGACACACCAACAAACGGAGCAGGTTCGCGAAGCCCCGCTCGTGGCGGACTCGTCTCGCAGTCATGGTTGCCAATCAACAGCGATTGCCGGTGAGCAGCCCCTGGTGCGAGAAACAGGTGTTACCAGTGTTCGACGACAGCAAGAGAGTTGAGTTCGCGAGCCAAACCGGAGAGCGTGCAACGATGAGAGGTCGCTGGTCGCCAAAAGTACGGTGAACGCTCATTCGACAACCGGTCAAAGAACGACTGCACACTCAGCCGCCGGCGGTCTCACCGGCGAGTTAGCCGGGTGAGTATAGCATTGGCAAGAGGGACGGGCAAGAGGAAGCGCCAATCGGCAGGGTTTTCGCGGTTCACGCAAGGGGTAGGATCGGAATGACATCTCCGACAGAATGCACCCAAGTTTCACCGCCACCCATTACGGCGCAGGAACCGGTAGAAAGTGACCGGCGTAATCACCATCAGCAAGAGTGCCAGAATCATGACTGGCGTGCTCTCAAACGGAAGCCCGGTAAAGTTCATGCCGAAGAAGCCGGTCAAGAACGTGAGCGGGAGAAAAATGGTCGAAATGATAGTCAATCGATAGATGATCTCGTTGAGCCGATTCCCCTGGACCGAAAGGTACGCATCGAGCACGCTACTCAATAAATCGCGATAGGTATCAAGACTGTCACTCGCGCGGATAGTGTGGTCGTAGACATCCTGGAAGTAGGGGATCGACGCCGGCGAGAGAATCATGGGATCGCGGCGCAGAAGTACGTTGAAGACGTCGCGTTCAGGTGCAACGAGGCGGCGGACGCCTAACAGCTGCTTTTTGAGAAGAAAAATGTCTTCGAGCGAACTCCGATCAAACTCCTCGAAAATCCGTTGCTCCAGCGTCTCCATACGCTCGGCAATCGCATCGATGACGGGAAAGTAGTCATCTACAATCCGATCCATCAATGTGTAGACCAATGCTCCAATATCCACCCCCAAGGCCTCGACATTGCGCCGCCACTGCTCAAGTGTCATCTTCACCTGATGGATCGGATTCTTGTGGACGGTCACGACGTAATTCCGACCGACAAACATCTCGAGTTCATGCGTGTGAAGCGACTCTGTCGCCGAATCGTACGTTAAGGCGTAGAGCACCAGGAAATAGTAGTGGTCGTAAATATCAATCTTGGGCCGTTGGTGGCTCTGGATCACGTCCTCGATGGCCAGCGGATGGAATGCAAATTCGTCTCGGAGGATGTCGTATTCGTCAGCATTGGGTTGGTTGAGATCTACCCAGAAAATAACATTCGGGTTATTCACGAGGTCGCTGATGAGGGGTGGGTCGACATTTGTTTGCCAGGTGCCATCAGCCATGCGAGCGATGATGTTGACCATACCCATCTCCTCCGCAAGCACGTGAGAATCCAGCAGTGTGCCGATGATAGCACGGCAGCATCGGCCGGCAACTCCTGGCGTCAGTTGAGCTATTCCTACCTGCCCAGGTTCTGCTTTGGGACAGCGCCATCTTCGGGCCGGTTCGCGGACGGAGAGGCCAACGATTGCGGGAGTTGTTGCCGGAAGGTCAGCAATCCCATCGACGATCATCCTGTCCGCCCTTATTGGCGGTTGACCAACAGAACAAAGAAGCCGTGGTGACGCAAACGCCACCACGGCAAGCCACGGACCAGGACTTTCCGGTTGTACGGTGAAGGTCGGGGCGACTGGATTTGAACCAGCGACCTCTTGCACCCCATGCAAGCGCGCTACCGGGCTGCGCCACGCCCCGTTCATCTACAGGCAAATTATAGCTGACCTTGCTCTCAGGGCAAATCCTGCCCGCCGTCAGTCCCGGCCGGGACACGATTGGCCCCACCACGAGTCCGAGTTCCAGGCCGTCCCCCACCAGCCAGCGAGCCAATGCTGACCACAGCGCGACCGCGGTGGCGCCTTTAGCCATGAGTCATGTGGGCTCATCTCAGACGCCAGAAGGGAACTTATGCCTGGCCCGACTCAATCGCCCGCCGAACATCCTGCTGCAGGCGCTCATAACCGGTCTGCACCAGGCTATCGGGAATGTCAGGATGATGCTTCTGGATCTGATCGAAATCTTCTCGGCTCAGCATGAGAACAACCAGAGGCGTCACCGCCGTCACTGATGCCGTTCGACGGGCCCCATTTTCCGACAGAGCGATCTCGCCAAAGAAATCTCCGGGCGCCAGGCGCTTGAGAACCACGGGTTTCCCCCCAGAATCACGCGCGACGACGACCGCCCTGCCCTTCTGAATGATGTAGAATTCACTCGCAACATCACCGTGTGTGATCACATTCTGACCAGCTTTGAAAACTCGGGCACGAAGAATCTTCGCAATCTTCAACCGACTTTCAAGTGGGAGTGACCGGAATATCAAAACCTGATCCAGTACGCTCACCACACCACCGGTCTCGGCATCTTCAATCAACGCCAACTGGGCCTGGGCCTCTTCATAGTCCGGCTTGAGATCCAAAGACCGTCGAAAGGCAATCCGAGCCTGATCGTACTGGCTTAAATTCTTGTAGATCAGACCCACATTGAAGTGATGGTAATGATTGTTCGGCTCGAGCTCGACTGCAGCCGAGAAGACCATCAACGCCCGAGTGTAATCCCCGCCCTCGTAGTATGTAATGCCAAGTTGGTTATAGGCATCGACAAAGTAGGGCGCGAGGGCAATCATCTCTCGAAAGGCTGTAATTGCATTTTGATAGCGCCCCATCCGGCGACAAACGATGCCAAGGTCATAGTAAGCGAACGGATAGTGACGATCAGACTTAATCGCCTCCAGAAAGCGGTGGAAAGCGGCGCTAAGATCGCCGCGAGCTTCACTGACAAGGCCCCGGACCACATGAAAGACAGCCAGCGCGCGATGATCATCGGCTAATTCGATGTTTACCTCTTCCCAGGCGTTGTTGTGAGATCCCACATTCGCCAAACATTCCGCCGCCAACCATAAGCGTTGATAGTCGCTCCCATCACCAACAACCTCGCGGTAGAGGTGCGGATGGTTATCGCTGATTCCAAAGAGCAAAACAGCCGTACCGGTCCAATCGCCCTGCTCTTCGTCGAGATATTGCGAGATACTCTCATCGCCGTTTCGAATTTGAACCGCCGCATAGTACTCACGTACTGCCTGATGAATGAATTCGATGCTTTCTCGATCGCCACTCAACCGAATAAGGCCGCTGTAGAGCAAGCCCTCCACGATATCTTTGACCGATGCATTGACTGGTATCTCGAATGCCACCTCTTTTATCATCCAGTAACAACGCTCGAGGCTCACAGAGACGACGCGTTCTTTCTGCATTGCGAGTCCCAGGTGCGCCAGGATCTCCCTCGAAACTTCCATGGCAACCTTGGACTTCGACCGTCCGAATACTTTCCACCATTCGGTCTCAGTCCGTCTGAGCAAGTTGCTCGTAAATCGTTGAAAAAGAATGCCTCTGTTCTTCGGGAGCGGCTTGCCGTCTTGATCGCTGACTCGCGTCAACATGAAGAGAGCCAACGGATTGCGGGCCAACTCCAATAACTGGCTGTCACTCGTCAACTCGGCTGCAAGCTGTCGCCCTGGTTGCTCTCCAAGGTACTTGACCGCGTAGCGCTCAATATCGTTCTCATCCAGCGGTTCAATCAAGAGCGTCTTCAATCCGTCCGTCGGGATATAATTCTCGACCCGGCATGTCATCACCGCGGCGTGTTCGGTACTCAAGCGAGACAAAAAAGAGTAGAGCAGATCCTGGCCGCTGAATGGAATCTCGTTCAAACCATCGAAAAGCAGCAGGAGGCGCGGCGATTGCTCACCCCACGGCGTGAACGCTGCAGTCCCATCCAGGATGTGGGTCAACGTTTCGAGATCCGTAAGCTCGCGCAGCTCATACTGCTTCAGAACCCCAAAAATCAAACTCTCGACCGAGGGAGTGTGTCGCAAGAGATTTAACTTGATGAAGACCGGAACAAATGCCGGGAGACCACCCTTCGCCAGTCTTCTGAAGGCTAAACGGGCGTGACGATAGGTGAGATAGCGAAGCAGCGTCGTCTTTCCGGCACCGCCCTCCCCAAGGACGACCACTCGCTCGCCCGGTCGCACCTTCAACAGATCGAAGAGGTCCGCCGTCTTGCGCCGCACCCAGCTCCGTTCGTCGCTGGCCTCCGGCGACCACCGCCAGCTCGGCAGAAACGCCTCTTGCCAACTGCCTGGTCTGGCAGTGCGGCGCTCGAGCGGGCCCCCGCCGCTCAAACGGACGAGGCTCGCCTGCATCGGCACATAGAGATGGCGCCAGACAGCAAAATCGGGATCATCGGTCAACGTGTGCACGTACCGCCACCAGCCCGGAAATTGATCGTCAGGCGTCGTCTCCCTGACTCGCGTCTTAAAATGGAAGGTCATTCCCTTCCAGCTCCAAAAATCGGGCGTCTCGCGAGCAATCTTGTCAATGAACTCGCCCGTGGCCCAGATCACCACCGGTTGCCTGATGATGGTCGTTGCATCGCGAAATAGATTCAAGAACTGCAGGAACTTCTCTTGTTGTTCATCATTGTATTTTTCAATCCCATAAACAAATAAGACGATGCCGGCGTACTTTCCTACCAACTCCAAATCCTTAAAACCGGTTCGGTCGGTAAGATCCCGCAGAACGCGGACCAGATTCAAGTCCTTGTCGCTCACCTCAACCGGATAGAGATAGAAGCCTTTCTGAAGAAACCGTTTCGTGAAGTATCGAAACAGTCTTTTACGGAGCTCAACATTGTCACATTCGACCGTCGCAATTCCACCAAGCCGACTCATCACGACCGTACCGAGTAAGAGTTCGATTTGTCCGGAATGATGAGTGATCAGCTCGGTGTAATCATCATCGTTCAACGCGAATCTTGCTTTCTGATCCGTCTTCTTGTTCATAGTCAAGCCTCGCACAATGCGGAGTAGAGCGTGTTTGGAATATATTCACACACGGAGGCCGCCTGGTTCAGAGCAAGGCCATCAATTCGGAAAGCTGCCTATCTTTACGGAATCGGCATATTCGCATTGGAACCATTGACGTAGCATCAAATGAACGGAAATGATAGAGATCATCGCGTCACTATTCCACACCTGACGCTCACAATCTTCGCTGCGGCGCCGGCAGCGGTTGCGCCAGCATGGGATCTATCGCCTGGTTTGTCCATCCTGTCCTCTCCGTCACCTCATGTTCCACACCCATTCCAAAAACTCGCACCCATTTTCCCCACCACCCACCCTCCAGTCGGCTGCAGCCGCCTTGAGCTGTGAGCCCGGGAATTCATTCCTGGGCGCCGCGTGCCACCACCCCCCGCTCTGGGCTTGCCATCACCCCTCATCTCCGCGCCCATCTCCACCGCCGGCTTCAGCCTTCGACCAAAACTGACCCTGTTGGCGAATTGGTGCGAGTAGCGGGTGCCTGTTCGTCGTGCGCGCTGTAGGGG
>DOUV01000147.1:10628-23441 GCA_003520455.1 Chloroflexota bacterium
GCGCGCACTACGAACTGCTCGCCTTCCCTGGAGACAATTTCGCCAACAGTGTCCTAACTTTGCATGATCACCCATTTTCCCCACCGCCCACCCTCCAGTCGGCTTGAGCGGACTTCGGCTGTGAGCCCGGGATTTCATTCCTGGGCGCCACTTGCCACCACCTTCCGACCCCTGCGCCTATCTCCACCAGCCAGCTTGTGCCTTCGATCAAAACTTTGCAAGACCACCCCTCTTCCCCACCGCCCACTATCCAGCCGCCTCGCGCCTTCGACCAAAGCTTCTCACGATATGCCCGGCACATCTGGCAGATTTGCACCCAAACATTTCCGATCGCCCTCTTATGTTCACTTCTGTCAAATCATTTTCCAAACTCGCAATCATTCTACTTCAATCGGTTCGCGCTCTTCAATCAGCCGGAGCACAACCGGGTGGACATCATACCAGTAGTCACCATTGACGTACTCCAGCACACACAAGGAGTGCAGGTACTCCCACGCTTGCTCCGTGGACTCGCAACCCTTTTCGAGGTGGATGCGCTTCAGACGGGAATAGTCAGCACGATCAAGACGCCGACTGAAGTCCTTCTTGAATTCATTAATGACCCAGTCTAAAATCTCCTGGTCAATCACATCTCGACTGAAAGTGGCACAATACAGGCAACAATCTCGCGCCATCTTGATCAAATGGCGCACCACACCGCCGGTTGATCGCACCAGTTGATCGACGACGCCATCGTCGAAAAGCTGAGGCGAGATGCGGCGATAAATCATCTCAGTCATCTTCTCGATATCGTACTCGTTATACCCCTCATCGTCATTATGATTACGAATCTTAAACATAGGCACTGGAAACGCTCTGTATGGCTCGAAACTTGGACTGTTACCAAGTTCGTACATAAGGCTGACAGGCGCCGTGTAGACGGCCATACAGTTCAAGAGGGTGAGAAAGGGGCCGTCATCGCGAAAGACACGCAGGGCTTCGCTTCTTGGGAGCTTATCCAAATCGTCGATAACCAGCAGGATATTCATCCCACTCAACTCTTTCACCTGCTCGAGTACGTGATTCACGAGATGGCGAAGCTCCGGGGCTCGTTTTTTGACCTTCGCACGAGCCTCCTTCGCTATCATCCCGCCTCCACGAACCTTAATCCCGAGAAGGTTGAGCAGAGAGAGCATCCTGGGCAATCCCCCGTCCGCCCCAACCTCCATCTCTACTCCAATGGTGCTTGTCGTGAACCGCTCCACTTCGGCTGCAATCCAACCGATCACCTCATCCACACTTGAGCGAGGAAATGCGATGTCTAACTTCTGGAGACGATTATAGATCCCAACGACAATTGAAAAGGCGATATCAGTATAGTCTACATCTTGTAGATCAAGAACCTCATTCACAGAATAGGGCACAACAAAAAGAGACTCGCGAAGGCTCAAGTCTCTCTCAATTTCCTTGACCGATCGATTCAGCTCGGTGCTCTTACCGCAACCAACATGCCCGGACAGAAGAAACTTTGTGGTTAGTCGTTTTTCGGCCCCCCAGAGCAACTCCTTCTTCAACAACTCTAAGCGCGAGTTCTGCTCGCGCCGCGAGACGTAGAAATAGTCAAGCTGTTCGTTCTGCAGCGGGAGACGGTAATCCGAATTGGTGTAGCCATCTACGAAGTTATCCGCCGCATGCGGATAGAAATTCGAGTCCGGTGTCATCCTTGCCTCTCTGGCTCCATGTTGCAAGAAAGTTGAGAATAGACAAAGTACATCTGCATAATAACAAAAAATAGTGTTAAGTCAATAGGTTTACTCGGTACCTGAGTCCTAAAGCGTACCCCATCGCCCGATTCGCGCCGGATGAGCCAAAAGAAATGAAGGATGGACGATCTTCACGTGAACCAGGCAAATTGCAACGATGAAACGCCTCCTTCCGGGGAAACAGCAACGACGCTAAATCGAGGGGAAATGATGGCCAAGTGCAACTTCGATATCAGCACGGGCTCTTGATTCAGCGGGATGTTCAAAAAGGGCCTGGAAATGGGTTGCCACTTTCTCCTTCACGTCCGCCATGAGGACCGGTGTTCCAAGCTCACGTTCCAGCGAGGTGACCCCATGGTCGGCAATACCGCAGGGAATGATGAGATCAAAATGGGCCAGGTTCGTGTTCACATTGAGTGCGAATCCGTGGAAGGTTATCCACTCTTCAATTCGGGCCCCCTGCGCCATGATCTTGCGTTCACTCTGCGCAGCCACGACCGCTGTCAGCGCCGCTTGCACCGCTTCGTCCCACTGTTGCTCCAGCTTCGGCTGGCTCTTGGAACGCACCCAGAGACCAGCGTAATTCCCGTGCAAGGCATAGGCCGTGACGCCGTACTCCGCAAGGGTTCGTCGAACCGCCTCTTGCATGCTCGCAACGAACCAACCGACATCTTTGCGGAAATGCCGCAGGTCGAGCACCGGGTAGCCAACGAGTTGACCCGGCCCATGGTAGGTGACGTCACCGGCCCGTTCGACCGTATAGACCGGGATCCCAAGCGCGGCCAGGGTCTCCTCCGAAACACGGATATTCTCGCGCCGCCCCCGCCGACCAAGGGTGATGACCGCCGGATGTTCAAGCAGCAAGAGCACGTCCGGTTCGAAGACACCGGCCTTTTTCGCGGCGACGAGGCGTCGCTGCAGATCGAGTGCGTCGAGATACTCACAGATGCCGAGATCCACGACCCAGAACGGACTCATGCCTCCCCCTCCCCCAGACGACTTCCGACGAATTCCTGATATCCATGAACAAACGACTCGATTGGCTGCGGGCGTCTTCCCGCGAGCTGGACAGTCTCCAGGCGCAACCATCCGTTCCCGGTCGCCACGGCCACTCCCTCGTCAATCCAGGCGACCGTCCCAGGCAGCAGGATAGCCGGGCGCTGGATCGCCTGGGCAGTGAGAATTTTGAGTTGCTTCCCGTTCCAAAGCGTAAATGCCCCCGGCCAGGGATTGAAGGCCCGGACCCGGTTGGCAAGCACGCTCGCCGGCTGGGTCCAGTCCAGCCGTCCGTCCTCCTTGCTGAGCATCCTGGTCACAGTCGCTGCCGCCTGATCTTGCGGTTGCGGCGCGATCTCGCCGGCCAGCCAGCGTGGCAGGGTCGCGGTCAGCAACTGCGCGCCGATCCAGGCCAAACGATCGTGAAGAGTGCCTGCTGTATCCTCCGGGAGGATCGGGACAGCCCGCTGACTGAGGATTGGCCCGGTATCCATTCCAGGATCTAACAGCATGATGCTCACCCCGGTCTCCCGCTCCCCGGCGAGCAAGGCGCCAGCAATTGGAGCCGGGCCGCGATACTTGGGCAGCAGGCTGGCGTGCACGTTGAGTGTGCCGTGCTGAGGAATCTCGAGCACCGCCCGGCGCAAGATCTCACCGTAGGCGACCACCACCTGCACGTCCGGCACCACCGCGCGGAGCCGTGCCTGCGCCGCTTCCCCGCGGAGGTTCTCAGGCGTCCACACCGGAAGCCCGAGCCGCTCCGCAACCTGCTTGATAGGTGATTGTCGCAACGCTCGCCCGCGCCCGGCGGGGCGGTCCGGCTGCGTGATCACCAGCGCGATCTCGTAGGCACCAGTCGCACTGAGCGCTTCCAGGCTGGGCACCGCAAACTCTGGTGTTCCCATGAAGACCAGTCGGGGCTTCATCCGCTCCTCCGCTTCTTGTCGCGCCGATTGTACCATGCGCGCCATCAGAGCCCAAGCGCGGATGACAAAGGAGACAATGTCTGAGGTTCACGACGTGACGGCGATCTGAAACAGGGCACCCCTCTCAATCGCTGGGTCCGAGAGCAGAGTCGCTTATGGGGTCACAGTGTGACCCACCGGCTCGCCAAAACCACCGGCCGCGGCAAGCCGCCTGCTCCCCCGCTCGAATGCGTCCAACGGAGTAAGTGCGCCACATCGCTTCCCCGCGACTTCTGGCCAGCTCCCCCCGCTGACAACCCAGCTTCACAGTGCCGCGGCCCTATGTTAGAATGGCAACAACCCGCGATGCCCCCTTCGGAGACGACGTGGAACGGTTCTGGACAATCCGACCCAAAGCGCCCCAAGAGCAGTTCGCGCGCCTGCCCGACCTCGAGCGGCTCGTGGTTCAGGTGCTCTACAACCGCGGGCTCACCGATTCGACTGCTGTGCGCACCTTCCTCGACCGCCGGACCCATGGCGGCGATCCTTTTCAAATGCAGGGCATACCGGCCGCCGTGAAACGCATCCGCCAGGCTATTGAACGCCAGGAACGCATCATAGTTCACGGCGATTTCGATGCCGATGGCGTCACGTCGACGGCGCTCACGGTTGAGGTCCTCCACGCCCTTGGCGCGCGCGTTGCGCCCTACATTCCGGACCGAGTCGATGAGGGCTACGGCCTGAATATGGTCACGCTGGACAAAATGGCCGCCCAGGGCGTCAGCCTGCTGGTCACTGTGGACTGCGGCATTCGCGCCCACAACGAGATCGCCCATGCTGCCCGTCTCGGCCTCGACGTCATCGTGACGGACCATCACTCGTTGCCGCCGACCTTGCCCGGGGCGCTCGCCATCATCAATCCCAAACAGCCTGGCGACCGGTACGGCTTCGCCGATTTCGCCGGCGTCGGCCTGGCGTTCAAGCTGGGGCAAGCACTCGTTCTTGCCAGCCAGGAGCGTACCATCGGGCGCCCACGCGCCGAGATCGACCCGGACGACCTGCTCGACCTGGTGGCACTGGGCACTGTCGCGGACCTGGCGCCGCTCCTTGGTGAGAATCGCCTGCTGGTCAGCAAGGGACTCCCATACCTGAATCAGCCGGCGCGGCCAGGCCTCCGCCATCTGATGACAACGGCACGCGTCAAGCCTGGGAGCGTCAACGCCGAGACGATCGGCTTTCTGCTTGGTCCTCGCCTCAACGCCGCGGGCCGGCTCGATCATGCCAAACTGGCCTACAAACTGCTCTGGACCCGTAACGAGCTCGAAGCGGCTGAATTGGCCCGACAGCTCGAAGCGCTCAACCGTCGCCGCCAGGCCCTCACACACAGTGCGCTGGAGGAGGCGCGTGCCCGGCTTACCGATCCGAACGCCCCCCTCCTCATGGTGCGCGACGGCCGTTTTCCAGAGGGAATCATCGGCCTGGTGGCCGGGCGCCTGACAGAGGAGTTCTACCGCCCGGCGGTAGTCGTGCACCAGGGGCCCCCGGACGGTGAGAGCCGCGGCTCAGCCCGCTCGATCCCTGAACTCCACATCATCCAGGCCCTCGACCGGTGTGCCGACCTGCTGGTAAAATATGGCGGGCATACCGCGGCCGCTGGCTTTACCGTCGCGACCACCGATCTGCCGGCGCTGGAAGCGCGCCTGACCGATCTGGCCGCCGCGAGCCTGGCCGGCCGCGACCTGCGTCCCACGCTCGTCGCCGACGCCGAGATCAAACTCGAACACATTCAGGAGCGTCACATCGCGGCGATCGAGACCCTCGCGCCCTTCGGCGAGGGCAATCCCGAGCCCCTGTTCGCGGCGCGCTATCTGGAGACCCGGCGCGCACGACGGGTCGGCGAAGGGGGGAAACATCTCCAACTCCAGATTCTGGATCGGCGCCGCCGCTTGTGGCAGGCGATCGCTTTCCGGCAAGGGGAGCGGCTCGCGCAGGGGCCCCTGCCGGAGCTCATCGACGCGCTCTTCCACCTCCGCTGCGAGCAGTGGAACGGCACTCAACGCCTGACACTCGTCGTCCAGGACCTCCGCGCCAGCCAGTCGCCCTGAACCTCAGTCGAATCCGGTCAGAAGACCGTCGGTCACAGATTCGACAAATGATCACAAACCCAGGAGCTTCTTTGTGAAATTCGTGCCATTCGTGACCAGATCTCGGCGAGAATATCCGCCTGCACCTCTTGACTTGGGGCTCCACCTTTTATCCGCGTTCTCTCCTTCCTCTTCACCCTCGTAGCCCCGCACGCGCCAGCGCCGCCTGAATCGCCGCGCTCAAGCTCGCCTCGGTGATCGGTCCATCGTAGCGCTGCCCGGCAACGAAATAGGTGGGCGTGGCGTTGACACCGCTCCGCAGCCCATCTTTGAGCATCGCCCGCACCGGTTGCTCGTAGCGGCGGTCCGCCAGGGCCGCGTCGAACAACGCCAGGTCGAGCCCGATCGCCTGCGCGTAGCAGCGAAGGTCGGCCGGCGTGAGCGCCTCTGGATTCGCAAACAGGAGGTCGTGCATCGGCCAGAACCGCCCCTGCGAGGCCGCAACCTCCGCGGCCTCAGCCGCCAGTTGCGCGTGCGGGTGGCTGCTGCGAACCGGGAAGTGGCGAAAGACGAAGCGGACCCGATCGCCGAAGCGCCGGAGGAGGTGAATCATCATCGGGCGCGCCCGGGCGCAGTACTCACACTCAAAATCACCATATTCGACCACTGCCACCAGGGGATCATCGCCACCGCGGCTGCGTGGCCCATCGGGCGGCCCCACCGGGGTGTGAAGACTAGGCATTCGGCCTAGCCCGAAAATCCTCGAGGGCCTGGTAAATCAGGTCCGCGCCGGGGATTTGGTTGAGCACCGGCGACACGTAGCTCCAGCGGATCAGGCCCGAGCAGTCGATGAGGAATAAGGACCGCTCGCAGATGCCATCGCGCTCGCGGAAGACGCCGTAGGCGCGCGCCGTCTGGCCGTGGGGCCAGAAATCGGAGAGCAGTGGGAAGGTCAGGTTGTGTGCCTCGGCGAACGCGCGATGGCTCCAGAGGCCATCCGTCGAGATCGCGACGAGTTGGGCAGCGTACGCCTCGAAACCTTCAAGAGCCTCCTGATAGAGGTTCAACTGGCTCGTGCAACCGGGACTAAAGTCGGCCGGATAGAATACCAAAACGACCGGCCGGCCGCGCAACGCGCTCAGCGAAAGCCGCTTTGTGGTCGTCGCGGGCAGGTAGAAATCGGGAGCTGAGGATCCGACATGCAGCGAAAAGGACATAGTGCCCTCCTTCGATGGTAGCTGTGTTGCTGGATGGATCAGTGTGACCGCAAGCGTTCCCTTCGAAACCGCTTAGCGGCGAACTGCACAGCGAACCTCCCCACAATAAGGCTTGTCTCTCTCGGACGCAACTCGGGCGTCGTTCTGGCACGGAATTTGCGGCTGCCGGCAGAGTAACATGACAAGAGGAGGGTTTTCTATGGCTCAAACACCTACAAGGCGGAAACCGTTGATGGAACCGAGCGACCAGGCGACGGAAAAGCACGTGCGCCTGGCCGTAAACCAGGGCGCTGCCTTCGAGCGCGCCCTCACCGCGATGACTATGGAGAAAGCCCCCGGCGCCGAGAAGCGCGCCGGCGACTACATCGTTGGCTACGCCGTCGAAAGAGCCGAGGGGCTGTACCATCTCCGCAATGGACAGCTGCACTGGGACGAACGGAAGGAGGAAAACGCCCACATCGAGGTGGTCGTTCGGGATGCGTCAGACGGGCGTTTCATCCCCGGCCTGACCGTCTACGCCACGCTCATTGACAGCACAGGAAACGACGTCGGCACCCACCAGCAGCCGTTCCTCTGGCACCCCTGGCTCTATCATTACGGCCGCAACTGGCAGGTGCCCGCCGACGGCACCTACACGATTCGGCTGCGGATCGAGGCGCCTGAGTTTGGCCGCCACGACAAGATCAATGGGCAGCGCTACGGCGAGCCGGTAGAGGTTGAGTTCACAGACGTCAGGATCCAGACCGGCCAGAAGAAGAGCTGAGCGCTCGCAACAGGAAACGGAAGGCGCGCGAACTCACGCCTTACGTTTCCTGTTGTGGTCCTTCGAGCTCGGGCAGGGGCTCGCGAACAGCCGCCCCGCCGGCCAATGCCTGCCGCACAGCATCCGCCGTATCTTGGCGAGTGAGCATAACCATTGTATCCCCTGCTTGAAGCAGGGTCTCACCGTGGGGAATCAGGACCTGGTGCTCACGCCGAATCGACGTGATCAGAGCTTGCCGCGGGAGCGCCAGATCTTTGATCCGCCGTCCGACGGCCGCCATCTCCCCCGAGAGTGAGATCTCGAGAATCTCGGTATCTGTGAGGTGCCCCAGCCGCAGGCTTTGTTTCCGGTGTTGCGTTTCCAACTTGCGCAGAATGGCGTGGCTGTAGGCCCGAACGATATTCTGCCGTCGTAATAGTCCCACCAATTGTGTCGGGTCATCGGGGTCCACCACGGGAATTCGCCCGACATCTCGGTCACTCATGTACCGCAATGCCTTCGAGAGAGGATCGTTCGGCAACGCAGTGACGACGTCCCGTTTGGTGATGTCGGCCACGGTACGCCCCACGATCGGGCCGAGGGCCGCCGCCCGTTCCAGGTCCTGAACGGTCACCACACCGAGAAAGTGTCCCTCGCGGTCGAGCACCGGGAAGCCGTGATGGTGCGTCCGGACGAAGGTAGCGGCGAGTTCTTCCAGGCTCATCTCGGCGCGGACGACATCCGGGTTCTGCGTCATGACCTCTCCGACCGTCAGGCCTCGCATGACGTCCACATCCCGGTCGCGCTCAAGCGGAATACCACGCTTGACGAGCTTGAATGTGTAGATGGAATAGCGGCGAAGGTTTTGCGAGAGCAAGGTACTGAGGCCCACGGTGATCATCAGCGGAAGAATCATGCGATAGTCACCCGACATCTCAAAGACGATGAGAAACGCCGTGAGCGGTGCGTGAGCGGAGGCGGCAAAGACACTGGCCATCCCGACCAGAGCATACGCCCCATTACTGGCAGTGACGGCCGGAAAGAGAGCGTGAGCCCAGTGGCCGAAACTTCCACCGAGCATGGCCCCCATGAAGAGCGACGGCGAGAAAATACCGCCGGAGCTCCCCGATCCGAGCGTGAAGGCCGTCGCCAGCAACTTGGCGATGACTAATATGAGCAGCAATGTCCAGGGAAGGGCGCCCGCCAAGGCCCGCCCGATCGTGCTCAACCCGGTGCCAAAGACCTGAGGGTAGAGCAGGCCGATGACTCCCACGACGACAGCGCCGACGGCTGGCTTCAGAGCCTCGGGGAAGCGCCAGAAGTCGAACCGGTCCTCCAGAAAGTACAGAACGCCGACAAACGCCCAGCCCGTCAGCGCGGACAGAACCCCCAGCACAGCGTACAGGGGAAGCTCCCAGGGACTGACCAGCGTGTAGGACGGGACCACGAAGGCGGGATTAACGCCCAAAAAGTGCCGGCTGACGACGCTGGCTGCGACTGCGGCGACGACCACCATACCGAAGTAGTGGGTGGTGAACTCCCCCAGGATCACCTCCATCGCGAAGATGACACCTGCAATCGGGGCATTGAAGGTCGCGGCGATGCCGGCGGCTGCCCCGCAGGCCACCAGCGTGACGGCCTGTTCTGTTCTCAGCCGCATGAACTGAGCTGCAGTAGAACCGAGGGCTGCGCCGACCTGCACGATGGGTCCCTCACGCCCGGCTGAGGCCCCGGTCCCGATCGCGACGGCGGAAGCAAGCGATTTTACCACCGCGACTCGCGGACGAATGCGGCCTCCCTGCATGATAATGGCCTGCATCACCTCGGGGACACCATGCCCCTTCGCCTCGACGGCCCAGTAGGCGATCATCGGACCGACAATCAGGCCGCCGATGACGGGAACCAGAACGATCCAGGCGGGTCCCAACAGTCCCAGAAGGTGCGGCAACTCGCGCTCAAAGGCGAAGCGCGTTACCCAATCAATGGCTTTGATAAATATCACCGCAGATAAGCCCGTCCCAAAACCAACCACAATAGCAACAGCCATGAGGACGGCGGTGCTTTGGACGTCAAGACGAGCTGCCATTTGTTGAAGGGCCCGTACAAGCGGGTTGGAGTTGACCGGCGTCGGCTCGCCATGCGCTGACGGCATTCTCTGACCTCCTCAATGCCTCTCGTTGAGCGACGAGAGGCGATCTGCACATCTGTCCGGCTCCATCTTTTTACAGAACCGCGCGAGAAAAAGCCCAGGGCTGGAAGCCCTGGGAGTCCCTGCTCTGATCGGCGAATTGCGGTTGGAGGGCCGGACGGCCTCCGCCCGGGACGCGCGCCGCCCCTCCGTCGCGCTCGCAGGCACAGCGAGTACCGCCTGGCGGTCGGGAAGGTGGGATGGCCCCCTGGGGGGAGAGGCGCAGATCAGGCGCCCCTCCCCCAACCCCGACGCCGCCACCAGGATCTTTCTGTCCGCGGGAGCCGCCACATCACGCTTGAGGGAATCTGCGCCGGCATCTAGCGGACGGCAGGAAGGCTGTCGGACGTGAACGGGACGGCACTCTCCCGCCGATCGCAAGGCCCTCTGCAACCGTGATCCGACCCAGCACCCAAGATGCAATCACAAAACTGGTTCACAATTCCGTCTTTATCGGAAGGCGAACCTTAATTCCAGGCCGACCATCGGGCCACCGACAAGCACCCTGACCCCAACAGGCAGCCGCACCCGCGCGAAGCGATTGCCAACCGCGAATATGGCGCGGAGTACGCCACGGCCACGCCCGCCGCGAGAATGCCGGCGCCGCGCAGCGCAACGAGTCGGGATCGGATTGACTCGCCTCTCAGTGGAGCGCATGCCGCGCTCGAATGTCCCGAAGCTACAGCGATTCTACCCTGGGTCGAGCGAAGGCGCCAACTCCTCAGGACTCCTCGTCGCAGTACCAGTTGTTTGACACCTCTATTGCCGAGTGTTACTATTTTTTGTCGCGCCGCGACGTCAGGATATTTCCCTAGGAGGATAACCAATGGCTCGTGTCTTGCTAGTGGAAGACGATCACGGCATCGCGATCCTCATCGGTGCGATTCTCGAAGACGAGGGCCACCGCGTCGTCCACGTGGAGAACGTACCGGAGAACCTTGATCTTCTGAAAAGCGACCCCGTCGATCTCATTATTTGCGACCTGGCGAATGGACTCTCCGTCGAGGACCGATGGTGGCCGGTTCTCGCGCTTCGAGAAGTACTCGACGATGTTCCCATCCTTGTTTGCACCGCTCATCCGATGGCCGTCCTCGACGCCGCCCAAATACACTCGGTGGCGGGCCTTTTGCCCAAGCCCTTCGGGTACGACGAACTGGTGCAGCGTGTGCAAGAAATCTTGAGCGGCCAGACGCTGTACTCCGGCTGATCCACGAACTCGAGGAAGGATTTGCATGCCAACAACCGAGGCGCTCACCTTCAGCCTCTCCGACATCCTGGCCCGCCATGGACGCGACATCTTGCCCACCTACGTGGCGGCTCAACAGGTTACTCGCGCCCCGCAGCTCCTGAGCCGCGAGGAGTTGGAACGCCAGTGCGCGCTTATTCTTGATCAGCTCCAGTCGGGCAGGACGTACGATCCCAGCGCCGCGTCCTATGATCCCCTCCGCCAGACATTGGCCTCGATCAGTCGCACCCGTGCCGTTCAAGGCTTCACCCCAGCCGAGACGGCGACGTTCGTCTTCTCGCTCAAAGAGGTGCTGCTGCCCTACCTCGAGCAGGCGCTGGCCGATGACCCGCAAGAGCTCGCCCACCAGCTCTTCGCTCTGAACCGGCTGCTCGACGCATTCGGCCTGTTGACGTTCGAGACGTACGTGGAAGGACGCGAGGCCCTCATACGCGAGCAGAGCCAGGCGATCCTCGAGCTCTCAACGCCCGTGGTTCAGCTCTGGGAGGGCATCCTGGTCTTGCCGATCATTGGCTCGATCGATACCGCCCGCACGCAACAGATTATGGAAAACCTGCTCAACCGCATCGTCGAGACCGGCTCGAGTATAGTCATCGTCGATATCACCGGCGTGCCGGCGGTCGATACAGCGGTGGCCAAACACTTGCTCCAGACCGTCTCGGCGGCCCGGCTGGTCGGCGCCGAGACGGTCATTGTCGGCATCTCAGCCCACGTTGCACAAACGCTGGTCCACCTCGGCGTCGAGCTGTCCGAGGTCATCACACGAACCGGCCTGGCGAAAGGGTTGGAGTACGCCTTAGAGCGGACTGGACAGATGATCGTCCGCATCCCGAATGCGCGGGAGAGAGAGTAGTCTAGAGTGGTCCAAGTTCCTATCATTCGCATCGGCACGACCCTGATCGTGACTCCCCAGGAGGCGATTCACGACCGGGCAGCCTTCGACCTCCAGAATCAAATCACGGCCGCCATCGAGCGCACGGAGGCCAGGGGGCTGATCCTGGACATCACCGCGCTCGACCTCGTCGATTCGTTTCTCGGCCGGATGCTGAACGATATTGCCGCGATGGCCCGCCTCATGGGCACCCAGACGGTTCTCGTTGGCATCCAGCCCGCCGTTGCGATCACGTTGACGGAGCTTGGGCTCCAGCTCAAAGATATTCATACGGCGGTGAACGTCGAGATGGCCCTCCGGCGGCTCTCCCCGCGCAGTTCGGACGTCATCTACAATGGTCTCTAGCCCTCTACCGATTTCCGTCGATATTCTGCGCGAGGAGGATATTATTATCGCCCGCCAGCGCGGGCGCGAGATGGCCCGCGAGCTTGGCTTTGGCCTCGTCGATCAGTCCCGGATCGCCACGTCCATCTCTGAGCTGACGCGCAATATCCTGCGCTATGCTCAGCAGGGCACCACCGTCCTCCGCCCGCTTGACCACTTGGGACACCGCGGAATCGAGATCGTGTGCCAGGACCGGGGACCCGGGATTCCCGATGTGCAGGCAGCGCTCGAGGGACAAATCGCGAGCGCCAGGGGTCTGGGTATCGGGTTGTCCGGCACTCGCCGGCTGATGGACGAAATGGAGATCGAGAGCGTCCCCGGCCAAGGCACGAAGGTGACCATCCGGAAGTGGCTGAGGTAGTCGTCATTGAGGTGGTGGAGGAACTGGATGTCGGCCGCGCTCGGCGGGCCGCGGCC
>DOUV01000230.1 GCA_003520455.1 Chloroflexota bacterium
CACGTTAACGGCGAAGCCGAAGTTGAGAACCCCAGTCGAGGTTACTCGGTTTCTCGCTCACGCGTGGAGGCATCGAGAACTGTGATACCAACGAGCTGGCTATCTCGATAGCGGAGCAATATACCCTCGTCCATCATCTCCGAGTCAGTCGCCTTCTGGGGACGCTGGAAGCTAATATAGAGCACATCGGCCTCACTATCATAGTCTACCCAGAAGCGTCGCACAGGAAATTCGATGAGCAACGGAACGGCCTGAAAGACTGAGTCAGGAATTCCAGGGCCTATTGTCTTTTCCATATAGCCTTTCCTCTATCAATCTTGCTGGTGAAGTAAGCAGTGATGACGAAGCCATCATCAGCGGATACTTCTCGATAGACAACCATAAGGTACCGTTTGCGTCCGTGGCCGTGTACAGCGATCAGAGCACCTCGATAACCGCGGAGGACCAAATCGGGATCCTCGACGCTGTCCAAGACATCATCATAGTAGCCTGCCAGATCGTCATGGTTTTCCACGATGTGGAACCAGCGCTCGGTTGTCAGCCGGATCGGGACACCATTGACAGACAGAGCAATATCCATAATCAGGGGCCAATGCAGTGAACATGTGGGTGGTCGACGGTGGCGGATAAATTATACAACAGGTGGTCAGAGAAAGCCACGGGTCGATGTACTCATGTACTCCGCTTTTGCTGGTCACCACTCCAGGGTCTCCTGCGCGCCCCAGCCCAGGTCCTCGTCGACCAGGTCAATGCGCCTGGGGGTCACGCGAACCACGAGGTAGAGCGCATCCAGCTGCAGGGCGGAGACCCAGCGGGGCAATAAGCGAGTCCAGTCGGGCGCCTCGACCGGCCGGGCTGTGCCCTGAATTTGCAGCCAGCGCCGGAGGAAGCTTGGACGATCAATGCCACCGTGGGGTTTTGCGTCAGGTGGTGGGCCACGTCCGCCCAGCGGGGCACCAGTGCAGATCGTCCAGGATCAGGGCAAAGGGTCCGAGAGGGTTTCCAGCACGTCGTTGATCAACACACTCACCGGGCGCCACGCTTCGGCGCCCGGCCCGCTCGCCCCCCCGATGTCGGGGGATGCGGATTGACCTATGGCTTCCTCGAAATCAGGCCCTGTAGCATATTGCGAATTTGGTCGAGCACGTTTGAGTTAACCCGTCCGAAGGTTTTAACCATGATCGATTGCGACAGCGTGTACAGCTTGTCAACTCGCACTTTGCCTGGCCTGTTCAAGTTGCCCTGCTCCAGGTCGGACGACGTGATGGTGAAACTGTAATCTACAGCGACCGGGTTGGACGTCATCGCTACAACGAGGATGTCCATGGTTTTTCGGTTGTAGGCATTGTTGGAAATGACAATAACAGGTCGTCGCTTCTGTGTAGAGAGTCGGTAAAGGGGATCGGAATCAAGATGATATCGCCCTGGTCAGGCATTGTTCCAATCCTTATCATCGAAGGGGTTGTCCCAAAAATCGAGGCTACTCTCGGCGGCTGACAATAAATCGTTGAAAGCTTCAGCCGGTTCTTCAATCACGAAGACGGTCACAGGTGGTATAACGAGTGTTGTGTAAAAGAGCGGGAGCCAGGTATCCTGATAGGTGACCAAACCCAAGGAGGATACGATGACTCCCAAGCAAGAGAATAGCAACGTGCCGAGCATCGGTCAAGCTGAATTTCAGGCTCTGGTGGCGGAAAAGCTGCGGGCGGCGATTCGGCTGACGCTGGTGACTGTCCTGGAAGAAGAAGTGACGGCGCTGATCGGCGCGGGGCGGTACGAGCGGAGCGCGCGCCGTCGGGATCAACGCAACGGGAGCTACAGCCGAGATCTGGTGACGAGCATGGGGACAATTGAAGCGTTGCCGGTGCCACGGACGCGGAAGGGCTTTCGGACCCAACTCTTCGAGCGCTATGCGCGCCGCCAAGCGGAATTGGACGCAGCGATCAGCGAGATGTTCGTCGCCGGGGCGAGCACCATCCCAGTTGGCGCGGTGATTAAGACGCTGACCGGCAGCAAGCCCAGCCCCTCCACGGTCTCGCGCGTCTTTCACGGCTTGCAGGCCGAGTTCGATGCCTGGAAAACGCGGGCGCTTGCGCCCCACTATCGCTACGTCTTTGCCGACGGGACCTCCTTTACCGTGATCTACGACGACGAAGGGCACAAGACGCCGATCCTGGCGGTTATCGGGATCGACACCGAAGGCCAGCGCGAGGGGCTGGGCTTCACGATTGGCGAGCGCCAAAACCAGGGCGCCTGGGAAGGCGTGCTTGCTGATCTCAAAGCCCGCGGCGTGCGCACCAGTGACCTGTGGATCACTGATGGGCACCACGCCATGCTGAACGCCATTGCCCTCAAGTTCCCTGACAGCCGGCGCCAACGCTGCGTCAAGCATAAGATCGAAAACGTCTTGAGCTACGTCCCGCTCTCCAAGCGTGACCAGCTTGAGCCCGAACTCAAGGCCATCTTCTATCAGGAGTCGCGTGAGCAAGCCGAGCAGACCTTGGCGGCCTTCGTCGCGAAGCATGCCAAGACCTATCCCACCGCCATCGCGTGCCTCAAGCGTGACCAAGAGGCCTGCTTGACCTTCTACGACTTCCCGCAAGAACACTGGAAGACCATCCGCACGACCAATGTCATCGAACGCCTCTTCCTCGATGTCAAGAAGCGCAGTCACAAGATGGCGGCCGCTTTTCGCAACGAAGCCAGCTGCCTGCTGCTCTTCTTCGCTGTCGTGCGCACCATCAAGTTCAGACGCATCGCGATGCGGCCCGCTCTCGCCTGGCCTGCCCTTTTACACACATCTTGACATACGACCCGGTCACACGCGCCCCAGGAGGAAAGGGAACGTGCAGTTCCACACGTCCTTCTTCCATGACTTCGATATCGTACTTCAAAGCGGTTTGAGGCATGGATATGAACTTCCTATGTTATGGCCTTCTGGAAGCAATCATCCAAAGCATGCCCAATTGTAGCGTGAAGTGTGGCGCCCAACAAGCGGCTGGCCGTAACGCCAGAGCTGATCTTGCTGGCGAACCCATGCTGTCAGCGTCACGCAGCCGGGGCGAAGGCGGCCAAGCGAGAGAGCTTGACCCTCGCCAGCGGGCGAGCGCCCAAGCGGTCGTAGACCCGCCCAACATTGATGGCGGCGGCCGTCAGGATGTGCTGCAAGTGGGTTCTGGCGAGCCCGATCATTCGGCTTGCGCCGGAAGAGCACGGCGGCCAGCGAGAAGGCGACCAGGGCGGCTGCGATGGAAGCCAGCGCGTTGAGCACGTTAACGGCGAAGCCGAAGTTGAGAACCCCAGTCGAGGTTACTCCGTTTCTCGCTCACGCGTGGAGGCATCGAGAACTGTGATACCAACGAGCTGGCTATCTCGATAGCGGAGCAATATACCCTCGTCCATCATCTCCGAGTCAGTCGCCTTCTGGGGACGCTGGAAGCTAATATAGAGCACATCGGCCTCACTATCATAGTCTACCCAGAAGCGTCGCACAGGAAATTCGATGAGCAGTAGGATCAAGTTTCAATCTTCAGGTGGATGCCAGCCGGCGATGACCCAGAGCCGCCGCACGGCGACCATATCCGGATGATTCAGGCGCAGTGCGCTGACGGTTGTTCTCCCGGTTGCTGTAATCCCCTGAATGACCGTGCCTTCCTCAACCAGGCGAAGTGATCGCGCCAGCGTTGCGTTCGGGGATTGAACAATGGGACCACATCGTCTGTTTCCGGGTCAACTGCTTCGAGTTGATCGCCTTTGTACCGGTTGCACAGAGGGCAAGCCAACTACAAGTTGTCCTCAGTGGCCAGCCCGCCACGCGATTCCGGAATGCGGGGCCCTGCGCCTCAACGCTGCTGCCGGCCAGGGTCAGCAGCAAGCCACACAATCAGCAGACTGATTCAGATGTTCCGTCTCATTGGAAAGTCTCCCTTCGCCACAGATGAGGGGATGCTCGTTGCCCTTCACCGGCCTATCAATGGCAGATAGACTCGATAACCGACGAAGACGTTCACGCGCGCCGATCCCACCTGCCCATCGCTGTCCGTTGCTATGAGCGTGATCTGGTGCCAGCCGGGCGCCAGGCTCTGAGGGGACATGATGAGCTGTGCCCCGTTCCCCAGAACTCCTTGCCGGTCAGAGCGCCAGGTAAGGTTAGCGCCGCTCAGCTCCCCATCCTCCATGTCTTCGGCGTGCCCGGTTAGGACAATGGCTGCATAGGGGTGGATCGTAGCGTTGCTCTCGGGTGTGCTGATCCAGACGCTGGGGGCCTTGCGTGTGACCTGGAAGGAAGCCGAGTCGGCAGCAGTCGTGTTGAAGCCGTCGCTGGCCAAGAGGCGAATCCTCGCCTGCGCGCCGCCGGGCCAGGAGGCGGTGTCCACCTCCAGGCTGGTGCCGGTAAGGTCGAAAGCTATGGGGGACCAGGAGGCGCCGCCATCGGGGGTGTACTCCACGGCATAGTGCAGAGTATCCCCATCCTCGTCGCTGGCCGTCCAGGCCAGGGTCACCTTGCCGCTGATCATCTCCCCACCCTGGGGCGCGACGACCGCCACGATCGGCGCGTTCGGGCTGGCGACCCGCTCGATCAATATCGTCTCGCCGCGCCGCAACACGATGCGGCGTGCGTCAGCCGGCATGGGCAGGACGAAGGTGAAATGTCCTGTGCCGCTGCCGCTGGCGGCGCCTGGAGTGATGGTCATTGCCTTGCTGTATGTCAGCTTGAAGTAGTGGCGGGCCAGGCTCTCTCCCGTGGCAGTCTGGAGATCCAGCGAGTAGTCGCCTCTCGGGTCAGAGGCGTCGAAGGGTCCCTCGCCGGCGAACTGGTAAGGAGAGTCGAGCTCGGCGCTGCCATCCTCCCACACGCGGCCGCTGACCAGGATCGCCGGCTGCGGCTCCGCCTGCGAGGAGGCCGAGCCCATTGATGGAGTCGTTGCGCCCGCAGACTGGCCCGATGACGACAGTGATGCCGAAGCGCACCCGCTGCCCACCTTGGCCCACTCCTTTGAATAGGCCTTGCCACTCAACCTGCTCCACATGTACGGCGAGATCCACATGTCCGCATCATTCGCACCTTGGGCCATGAAGTCCCTCATGCTGGCACCTCGTGTGGACGCAGGCCACCAGTAGAAGCCAACCTCTTTGACGGCCGGGTCTGTTCCGTAGGGCCAGCATTTCTCCTCTCCCGAGTTGGGGTGATCAAGACCCCGAGTGTGGCCGATCTCGTGAGCCAGCATTGACTGATTCCAGGCATTCTTGCCCGACCCTTGGGTCCACTCTTCGCCATAGCCCGTCGAGCCGCCTGCCCTTCCAATGTAGCTCGCCCCGGTGAGGGCGCCGGGCGGCAACCAGCCAAAGAGGACGTCGGGTTTGGGGCTCATCGCCTTCCAGCGATTGTAGAGCCAGGTCTCCAGATAGTTGCCGTCGTCAAGCCTCACGTCAGGGCCGTTGTACGGGATAGTCGGGACCTGGCTGTAGTTCACCCACATGGGGTACATCTGCCGCATGAGCAGGTAGGCACCTCCGACCACCCCGGCGTTGGCCAATGCATTGGTGAACTTGGGGTATTGCGTTCCGGCTGCCGTGGTGTAGTCGATCAATACCCACTTTACATCGAGCGGCTTACGCTCGACCAACCGGTCCCAGAGGTAGAGGGTCTTGTCGTTGTTCTTGTAGTTGGTCTCAGGTATCTTCTCATCCGCGTTTACGGTAGCATTCATAACGATGTGGGCTCCGGTCGGCTCGATAAAGTAGTTTGCCGTCGCGGACGCGTTGTCCCGCTTTTGCGCCAGGCTCTGATTGAGGGGAGCATTGATGTACTGCGGTGCGCCTGGGCCGGACCAGAAACCATAGCCGCACGGTTGCGCCGTGCATGCGGGATATGTCATCGATGTCAACCCGACCCTGACGTTGCTGAGGGTGCCCTGGCAGCCGGAGCCAGTACAGCCGATGTATACGCGCACGAAGGTGTGCTTGCCCGAGGTCAGCTCCAGGCTGTTATCGGGGCACAGGGTGTAGCCCTGGCTCTGGTCGAAGCACTGGATGCCCTGGGTAACCTCGATGCCCTGGATGAAGAGGTCTATGGGTCCCGAGGGGCCACCGCCGGGAGGCGACGGTGGTGCGAACCACATGGGGATGATAAGTGGTTGCACGGTGGGCACCTGCTCGGGCCGCGACGGCCTGACATCGAAACGATTGCCGAAATGGTCGCCAGGCTCGGGCCGGGTGTAGCGGATGCGGCTCCCGGCGACTGCTTCGCCTCCAGGGCCCGGGATGGCCGCCACGGCTTCGTAGTTGGGGTCGTTCAAAGCCATGAAGTAGTAAGGGAAGTATCCCTGTTCGTAAGTGGAGGCGGCAAGGATGAACGTGCCATCCGGGGCGGCGTGGGCCGTCGCCAGCAGCGGGCCAGGCTCCGAGGGACTCTCGGAGCCGTAGATGCTCACCTGAGCCCCCCGCAGCGGCCGGCCCTGGGTGCCCGGCTCCACCAGGTTGACCGTGCCGCCGAAGGTCCAAGTGAAGGAGGGTATGACGGCCTCACCACAGCTCTTCACACTCACGTCATCCAGCCTGAAGGTCGTCGGCACCTCACCGTCGGTGCTCACGCGGAAGGTCACGCCGACGGTCTGGCCGGCGTAGGCGGTCAGATCTAGAGTCTCCTGGTGCCACTGCCCCAGTGGCGCCACCGCCTGAAGGCGGCGCAGTCGGTCGGAGCCTGCTTCGTGCTGCACGATGACGTCCAGGAAGTCCCCGGGTTGCTCCGTTTCACCCTCAGCGAGCCACCAGAACTCCAGCCTTACTGGATTCGCTCCGGCCAGGATGGCCACCCTTTGCATCAGCTCACCGCCAGCGTCGTTGGCGCCGCCCAGCCAGGCGCCGTGGGCGCTGTTGCGCCCAGGCCCCAAGCCAACGTCACCATCGCTACTCCAGAAGGGCGGCAACGAGCCACTCTCGAAGCCGCCGTTGGCCAACTGCTCCAGGCACGGCAGTGGCGAGGGTATCGCGGTCGGCGTGATCGTTGGCGTAGAGGTCACCGTGGCCATGGGCGTTGGAGTCGGGGTCACGACCGTTGGAGGTGTCGGGGTCGGGCTTGCCGTCCTCGTGGCCGTCGGAATCGGCGATGGGGTACTCGTCCGCGTCGCCGTGGGCGTATGGGTGGCCGTCGCCGTGGCCGTGTTCGACGGTGTGGGCGTGGGCGTCGGCTGATGGTACGTCACCACCAACCGTGGCACGCTCGCCCCCGCCTCTCGGCTCTGGAACCACCGCCCGTAATCCGTGCCGTCGATCGGGCCGCGCAGGTAGACGCCGTTGTTACTCGTACCGCCGTGCCAGGCCCGGGCGTAGCCGGTCACGTTCCAGGATTTGTAGCTGCCCGTGCCCGCATCCACCTGCGAGACGACGCCGATGGGATCGGCCGTGGGGAACGAGTTCCAGGTCACGCTACCTTCGCTCCAACTGCCCGTGACGAAGAAGACGGCGATGCCCACCGGACTGGGACCCGTCGAGTCCTCGAGGAACAGCTCGAGGGTTGCCGAGTCGATGATCGCGTTGGCCGGGAGAGACGAGAGGTCGAAGCGCACCAGCGTGACCGCTACGCGCACGCCTTCGATGTCGTTGTACGAGACCTCCAGAAAGCCGTCGCCGCCGAAGTTGGTGCTGGGCTGCCAACTCCGCACCGTCGCGTCGGCGACGGCAGCGAGGGTAACGGTGGTCTGGGCCGGCTCGGCGCGGCTGGGAGTGGCCTGGCCCAGGGCCAAGCCGACCAGCAACAGGGTAACAACACCCAACAGGACAATCAGGGTTCGCGCTCTTCGTCTGTCCATCGCGCTCCTCCAGTCACGCTTAGTCGATGATCTGGCTAGACTTACTCGCCTGTGCCGTGTTGCCGTAGACCCCCATGTTGACCCGGCCCCCATTGGGGCTGGGCTCGCTGGCGTAGTCGGAAGCGGGATCGCCAGCATCGATGGCCGGGCTGTGGCCGGCATCCATCACCCAGCCGCCGCTGCCACCGTTGGCCGACGGGTCCCAGCGGCCGGCGATGGACCGCAGGTGGTAGTCGCCGTTGCCGGCATCGGCGAACAGCGGATCGGAGGTCCGATTGCCGGGGCCGGGAATCGCCTCTTGCGACGTCGTGTAGGTGACGCTGATCGTCGAGGTAGCATCCACCCAGAAATCATCCCCGCCCTGGCCCCAGAAGATGGAGTTCTTGACGGTCACCCGAGAGTTGCGTTCGACCATCAGCCCGTTGCCGCCCGGCCAGGTCTCGCAGTCGTGCCCGGCGATCGTGCTGTGCAGCACCGTGGCCCGCGAGCCGGGATCGCCGGGAGCGCCTTCGCCGGCCCCGTCCACGTAAATACCCACGCCGCCGCTTTCCGTACACCGGTTCCGGTAGATCAGCTCGTGGTCCAGGGTGGCGTCCGCGCCGTCGTCGATGAAGACCCCGCTGCCCATGGATGGCGCGTAGTTATCGGTGATGGTGTTGGAGGAGAGAGTGGCCGCGCTGCCCACCCCGAAGACGATGATGCCACCGCCCCAACCGTACCCCAGCGGCCGGCCGACCTCATTGCCCATGATCCGGTTGTGCGCGATGGTGGCCGCCGGCGAGGCGATGTAGAGCCCGCCGCCGTGGTCGCTCACGCCGACGTTCCCCTGCACGGTGTTGCCACGGATGACCACGGTGCCGCCATCGATGGCGATGCCGGCACCCCGCCCAGAGGTGTTATTCCGGATGAGGCTGTCGAGGATGGATACATCCGAGTCACTGGCGTAGATGCCGCCACCGACGGTCTCCTCGCCTGGCGCGGCGGCGGTGCGCGTGTCGTTGTCCTCGATGACGTTGTGCGCAATCGTCGGCGCGCCGCCACTCACATAGAAGCCCCCGCCCAGATTGTACCAGGGCAACCCCTCGACGCTGCGCGAGCCGCCCGTGATGCGGAAGCCGTCCACGGTGCTCGTGCCGGCGTTGAGTAGCGTGACCGTGGAATCGGTGCCATCCCCCTGGATGTGGGTCGCGTTGGCCGTCGGGTTGCGAGCATTGAAGTTCCCCCCGGATCCACCGGCGTAGTCTGAGGCCGTGCCGCCCACGTACCCCCCGGAGAGATGGACCGCTTTGTCCTGCACGCGGATGTTCTCGGCGTAGGTGCCGGCGGCCACCGCGATGGTCTCCCCGCTGCCGGCGGCGTTGATCGCCTCCTGGATGGTGTTGTAGGGGTATTGGGCCGTGCCGTTCTCGTTGCCGGTGCTGTTATCGTCGTCCACGAAGAGGTCGGCGGCAACCGACGTGGCCGTCGGCGTCCGTGTGGGCGTGGGCGAGCCGGCCACCGTCGTCGAGGTAGCT
>DOUV01000591.1:0-17733 GCA_003520455.1 Chloroflexota bacterium
CGGAGAGCAGCGCCTTTCTGGCCGCACAGCAGCGGCGGTATGCCACCCTCGCCGGGCGTGGCCTGCTCGCGGCCGTCACCAGCGAGGGCGACCTCGAGCAGGTGAACGACCGGCTCGTGCGGCGCGCGCTCCGGACTTACTATGCCGACTACTGGACGCTCGTCAACCAACTGTTCTTGTTCAATCCTCGGCGGGCGACGCGGGACCGCGCCGTTCATCCCGACGTGGTGCTGGCCGGCCAGCACCAGATGTGAGGGGCCATGAATGTTCTTGTTCTGACCAACATGTGGCCCAATCCTCAGGCACCAGCCTCCGGTACCTTTGTTCACGAGCAGGTCGAGGGGCTCCGCCGCCGGGGAAACCACGTGGATGTGCTCTTCGTCGATGGCCCGGCCAACAGGCTGAACTATCCCCTGGGCTACCCGCGCCTCTGGCGGCGGCTGTCGACCCAACACTATGACCTGGTCCACGCCCACTACGTCTACAGTGGGTTGATCGCGCGCGGACAGGGGCAACTGCCGGTCGTGGTGAGCTTCCACGGGGCGGGCGAGATGGTCGGTGTCGAAGGGCGTCTATGCCGCTGGCTCGCCCCGCGCGTGGATGGCTGCACGGTGACCTCGCCCGAGCACTACCAGCAGTTGGGCTACTCGCCGGCCCGTGTCGTTCCCTGCGGGGTGGACCTCGGCCTCTTCCAGCCTGGCGACCGGCAGACCGCCCGGCAGCGGCTGGGTCTGGCGCTCGACAAGCAGTTCGTGCTGTTCTGCGGCCACCCGCGCCCGGAGAAACGCGTGCCGCTGATTGAAGCGGCGGTGCGACGGCTGCAGACTGAGCGGCCGGCGGTCGAGTTGATCAAGGCCATCAACCGGCCCCACGCCGAGGTGCCAGTCTGGATGCAAGCCGCCGACGCGCTGGTTCTGGTGAGCGACTTCGAAGGCTCACCGGTCGTCATCAAAGAGGCCATGGCCTGCAATCTTCCGATTGTCGCAACTCCCGCCGGCGACATTCCGGCGCTCTTCGGTGGCTCGCCGGGCCACTTCCTCGTGCGGCAGAACGAAGCCGAGATCGCCGCGGCGCTCGGGTGGGCGCTGAACCATGGCCCCACAACCGGACGCGAGGCCATCGCCCGGCTCTCTCTGAGCGCGACCGTGGATGCGGTCCTCAGGCTCTATCAGGATGTGCTGGAAGGGCACGGCCGGCGGCTGCCGCGAGCGGACAAGGGAGTTGAACTCAGTGGTTGAGCAAGAGGCGCGGCCGCTGCGGCTGCTCGTTCTGCTCGGCAAGGGCGGGCACACAACAGAGATGTTGCACCTGGTGGATCTCCTCGGCGAGGACTACGACTACCACTACCTCCTGATGGCCGAGGATGAGCAGTCGGAGGCCAAGATCCGCCGGTGGGGGCCGATCCACCGTGTCCCTGGGCCGCGGTTCATCCCTGGCAAGAAGTTCCACCCGCTGTGGGACCCACTGCGCACCCTGCGTTGCCTGCTGGCCGCCATTCCGCTCCTGCTCCGCGTGCGCCCCGATGCGATTTTGAGCACCGGGCCCTGGATGGCCGTTCCGGTCGGGCTCGTGGCGCGCCTGCTCGGCATTGGGATCATTTTCGTCGAGACCGGCTCGCGGGTCACGCGCCTCTCGGGGACCGGCCGGGCGATGTACCACCTGGCGGATCTCTTCTTCGTCCAGTGGGAGGAGCTCCTCCCCGAGGCCCCGCGCGCCGTCTATGCCGGCCGCCTCTGGTAGCCGGTAGCAGAGGTGGCAGATCGCAAACATGCCTTTTCAAGGCCCTCGGCAACGTGAAAACAATGCAAACGCGTCCCTGCTACCGGCTCCCCTTGCTCCCTTTTCGGTGAGGTTACGGGCCAGAACCAACGACTCACATCGGGACAACTTCCAATGATCTTCGTGACCGTCGGGACGACCGAATTCGATTCACTCATTCGCGCCATGGATACTCTGGCTCCGACATTCGATGAGCCCGTGGTGATGCAAGTTGGCCGCGGGCTGGCGCGACCGCAGCACGCGGCGGCCTGGTTCGACTTCGCGCCGAGCCTGGAGCCCTACTACCGGCAGGCGAACGTGGTGGTGAGTCACGGCGGCTTGGGGACGATGGTGGAGGTGATCCGCTCGGGCGGCCGCCTCGTGGGCGTGAGCAACCCGGAGCTCTACGACCGTCATCAGGAGGACCTCCTGGCCTCTTTCGAGCGGGCGGGTCACCTCGTCTGGTGTCGCTCGTTGGCGGACCTGCCCGATGCGATTGCGGCAGCGCGCGTCCAGACATTCGCACGCTACAGCGAGCCTCCCTGCGAGATTCACACCGCGATCGGGCACTATCTGGCGGGCCTGAGGGCAGGAAGGCTAGATTCGGGTCGCCGGCGCCGTAACTTTCGGCGGATTGAAGCGTCTTACAAAGATTAGATTGAGGAATACCTCACCCAGTGTTTCTACACGACTTCCCCCTTTCGAGTGCGCCTCTGCCGGCGCATGTTGTCCGAACGACGCAATATCGACGAAGACAAGGATCCTCCCGATTTTCTCGAATGATTTGGGTGCGGCCGGTCGGTATGTTATACTCGGCCGGTTTGCGGCTTTCCACACGGCGTGGCCGCTTCCCTTGCACACCCTGCTCTTCGGCAGACGTGCGAGGTACCAGGAGAAGTGAGGACAACTCATGAGACGGTCTTTTCAGCTCGCAAGCGCCATTTTCTTGCTGGCGATCTTGATCGCCCCGTTTTCGTCGGCGCTGGCAGAGCCGCCTGTGCCACTGGCTCCGAGGCCCGCGAACCCCTCCGAATCCGCGGACCCAGCGGCGACCGCGAATGCTGGCACCGGGGCGGGCCTTTACATCCAGTTCGACAGCAAAAGTAACGAGATTACCCAGGCAAACGGCTATCCGGTCGTAGGTGGCCACCAGCGCTACCAGTGGAAGGATGTCAACCCCGCTGATGGGGTCTACAACTTCATCTCCGTCGGGAATTGGATCAGCGACATGTCCACCCAGGGCAAGGTCGTTGGGATCGAGTGGACCTTCTACAACGGCCGGCCGCTCCGCGAGGGCGCCACGGCGGGCACCGGCATCCAAATCCCGGACTGGGTCATCGCCAAGTACCCCAGCATCAAGGTACGCAACACCTGTTACTCGTCGCCCGAATGGTACGTCATCGACTACCGCGTGTCCGGCCTTCTGACCGAATATCGCAAGATGATCAACGCCTTTGCCGACTACCTCAACAACACCGATAACTTTGACTACCCCGGTGTCAAGTTGGCTGCCAATGTCGCCTGGGTCGGCATTGGCGTCGGCGCCTACGGCGAGACTCAGCCCGCGCCGGACGGCGGTGGGACCGACACCTATGGGTACAACGCCTGGGACGATGCCTTCTACCGGGGTGCGTCCCCGTGTTCCACTGCCGCCACGCGCATGCCCGACCGCTCGGGGGCTCCCGAGAAGGGGTTGGCAGCGGCGGACTGGCTGGACATGTGGGTCAAGCCGGCCACCGACGCCTATCACGACGCTTTCTACAATCCCGCCCGTCCGAACCTGAGCCACATCAAACTTTACCAGGCAAGTATCGCTCCCACCTACCGATACTCCTGGGAGCGCCAGGTGATTGCGGACTATTCGGCGGCGAAGGACCCGCCGGTCGGCCTCAAGAGCGCCGGACTCTTGCCCGACCATGGTCACGCCGTTGGCGACCCGCTGTCTGAGGGCACAGGCAATCTGCACTATGATCTGATGATCAAGTACGCGGAGACGCCCAATGTGCCGATGGGCTGGGAGAGCTACAAGATCTGGCTCCGCGACGAAACTGAACTCTACTGGGGCACTCTGGTAACCCTCGACAAACACGCCGACATCTTGCTCTATGAGGCAGGCAACCTCGATACAGAGGGCAAGCGGGAGATCATGCGCTGGGGGACCCGCTATCTGGGCATCACCAAGAGCACCACGCCCAGTGTATGGGTGGTGCTCCACGACACAGGGCTCTGTTACACCCCCGGTGACAACTCACGGTGTGCGACACCTCAATCGGGCGTATCATATGATTACAACCCGGAGTTGGGGAATTACAACTTCTGGCTCTCCCAGGATGACAATGTCGCCGGTGGACGGACCAGCCTTGTCACCTATCGCACTCAATCAGAACTGGCAGCCGCCTGGCCCAATGGTCTGGCCAGAACCGACATCCAGACCCAGTATCCTGGGCTGACGACCTACAAGGAGAAGGAAGGCTGGATTGCGCGGCGTACCGACCAGGCCACCGGTAACCCCTCCATGTTCTTCAAGATCGATGACGGCTACATCGCGCCGGGGTACACGAATCCTGTCACCGTCTCGGTGACCTACTTCGACGGTGGCTCCAACAAGTGGCGCTTGCGCTACGACGACGTCAACCTCACCTCAGGCGGCAAGGCGGCCAAACCGGTCGGGAGCAGCAACGATTACGTGCAGAAGACCAATAGCAACCACTGGCGGACCGTCCAGTTCGTGATCACCGACGGGCGGTGGGCTGGCGGACTGCTCGGGGCCAGCGACTTTCTGATTGACAGCATGAGCGATGGTGATGAGATCATCCACATGGTCGATGTCACTAAGGGGAGCAGCCAGCCGCCGTCTGCCAGCCTCAACGGGACGTTGCAGCTCCAGCGTTCGGTTCAGGCACCCAACTCGGTTTACAGTGTCCCGGTCACCGTGAACTTCTACCAGCCTGGCACCAGCACGCTGCTGTTCAGCCGGACTGCCACAACTGACAACGGCGGTACGCTGACCCTCAGTGGTATCACCCCTGGCACCTACGATATCACGGTGAAGAACGTCCACACGCTCAGCGTGATGAGCCAGGGCGTGACCCTGAACGTTGGGACGAACACAGTGAGCCTGGGACTGCTCAAAGAGGGCGACGCCAACAACGATAACAAGGTCGATATCCTCGACTTCACGCTCTGGCGCCAGGCCTTCGGCAAAGCCATTGGCGATCCCGCCTACAACGCCAATACTGATTTCAACAACGACGGGAAAGTCGATATTCTGGACTTTACCCTCTGGCGGCAGAACTTCGGCCAGAGCGGGCAGGTGCCGACAGTGACGATGGCCGCGGCCGACCCGGCCGGTATCACCGTCGCGGGCGGGGCCGGTGCTGCAATCGCCAGCGGCGCCGGCGTTCGCGCCGGAACCGTCGACCTGGTACTCGAGCCCGCAGCCCTCTCGGTTCAACAGAACCAGGTCTTCCAGATCGTGGTCAAGGCCAGGGCCGGCTCTACCCAGGTCGATGGCGCCCAGGCCTATCTCAACTTCGACCCTGCTACGTTCCAGGTCGTCAACTCGGATGGCACACCGGCAACGAAAGTTGAGGACGGCGATATCTCGACCCCGATTCAAAACCAGGTCGATAATGCTCAAGGCAAGATCGATTACGCCGCCGTGACCCTGGGCGACCCGCTGACCGGCGACATCACTGTCGCGCGGTTCTCCCTCAAGGTGAAAGGCGATGCGGCCGTGGGGGCCAGCCAGGTCACTTTCAACGGTGAGGGCGTGCGGAGTAGCCAGGTGACCGGCGGGGGGGGCTCGGTCCTGCGCGACCTGATCGGTGGCAGCTATATCATCCAGGAGGGGCCGCCGGCGACGCCGACGAACACCGCCACGCCCACGGCGACAGCCACGCCGACTGCATCGCCAACCCGCACCTTCAAGATGTACCTGCCGATGGTCCTGAAGTCGTACACGATCATACCGGTCGCGACCGAGGATCCGAATGCCACACCCACGGCAACCGCCACGCGGACCTCGACGGCCTCGAGCACGACCACGGCGACGGCGACGGGGACGGCCACGGCGACAGCGACGGAGACGGCGACGGCCACAGCCACGGCGACGGCGACGAATACCGCGACGGCCACTGTGACCGAGACCGCTACGGCGACGCCCACCGCGACGCCCACCAGTCCACCGGTGAATTTGGCAGTCAATGCCGCCGGACCGGAGGTCGCGGCGGTTGGGCGCACGTGGCAGGCGGACAAGGCCTATACGGTTGGAAGCTGGGGTTGGCTCGGAAACACCTCTGAGATCCAGACCTCGAGCACGATTCGCCGGACCGGCCAGGTGATGGCAACACCCGAGGCCTACCTCTACCAAAGCACTCGCTATGGCCCAGACGGCTTCGAGTACCGCGCCGATCTCCCCAACGGCCTCTACGATCTCCAGCTCCGTTTTAACGAGCCGACGTACTCTTCCACCGGGATACGCGTTTTCCATGTGGACGTCGAGGGGCAGCGCGTGATCCAGAATCTCGATCTCTATGGGACCGTTGGCCGGAACGAAGCCTACGATGCTGAGGTCGGGACGGCTGTTTGTGATAACACCCTTTCAATCAATCTCGTCAAGAATAGTCCCGCCGGGCCGGTAATCAGCGCGATCGCGGCTCACCAGGTGCCGACCGACGATACTGTCAGCCATGTCTATCGAATCAACGCGGGCGGCCTGAGTTATACCGACACCCTGGGACGGCTCTGGCTCCCGGACGTCAAGTACTGCACCAGCACGCAACTCGGCTATCTTGACGGAGCACCTGAGAATACAGTCCGAGACATCATAGGGGCCAATGGGGATGAGAAGCTCTACCAGTACTATCACGAGGGCTCCGAGATCAACTACAAGTTCTCGAATCTCCCCAACGGCAACTATTCGGTTCGTCTGCTGTTTGCTGAGCCAGTCTATACGAGTGCCGGGAAGCGCGTCATGGACATCTACGCCGAAGGCATCCTGATGCTGAGTAATTATGACCTGGTGGTAGCCAGTGGGGGCGGGATGCGGGCGCGCACCGAGACGCTGACGGTTCCGGTTGCAGATGGCGAGCTCAACCTCAGGTTCGTCAAGAGGGGAACGGCCGATCCGGTGATCAACGCGATTGAGATCATGCCGGTCTCTTAGCCGAGGTTGTCGGCGGGTGCCAGGCCACTGACGGTGCTCGCCACTCCTTTCCAATCACTCCACTCGGACCGCTGGCCGTTCCGGTGCCACGTGGTTCGTCGCTCCTTACGGACGTGGATCTTCCGGCAGGCTCCTCGTCATTGTCTGCTCGCGTACATCCAGGCCCAGGCCCACGCCGGTTGGGGAGAGGCAATCGATGTCACCTTCGCGTCTAGAGCACCAGACCAGTTCTCAGACTTCCGAAATCTTCCGAGACTTCGAAAGTCTCCGATCACGCGCCTCAGGCGACGGCTTGACCGGTGTTCTCGTTCTGTTCGTGTTGCTCATGAGTTTGTTGGGCGGCGGAATATTCATAGTTGCTATGGGCCCCCGTGCTGTCTCGGGCGCCGCCGAGTCCCCGGCCGCCCTGACCCGGTACGTTGACAGGCGCGGCCCTGGTGGGAATGATCGCCCGGCCGGCGGAAACACCTCTTCCGCCGCATCGGACACGCCGACGCCGACTTCCACCCCCATCCCCACTCCCACGAGCACGCCCACACCCTCCCTGGATGTGGGCAGCGCTCAGGATGTCGTCTGTGGGAGTACCGTCTCGGGTGATACGCTCCTGGGCCACAGCAACGTCAACAGCTACAGTTGCCTGAACTACACGCTGCCTGAGACCGGGCCTGAGCAGGTCTTTCGCTTGACCACGAGCGCCACCGGTCCGATCACGGCCGCGTTAACGTACGATAGCCTGCTCTACGATGTTGATATTTTCATCCTCAACAGACCGTCGCCCGATGCCTGTGTTGGCGGCCCGCCGCCCGGCGAAGGTCCCTACGATAGGACGACCGTCCTTCGCGATGCTCTGCCCGGCTTCTACTATCTGGTGGTCGATACCTACGACAACGGGCAGAATGTGCGTCCGGGTCCCTACACGCTCTCGGTCACCTGCCCCGCCGACCCGGTGCAGGCAACGCCCACTCCAACCGCCACGCCGGTGTTCTCCCCAACGCCGACGCGCGCGCCGCGGGACACGATCTACCTTTCGATGCTGCGGAAAGATATCTCTCCAACCCCGACGCCAACCCGGACGCCGACGCCAACCGCCACGCCGAACCCCTATACTCAGGGCGTCAACGCCGGGGGCACCCAGGCGTATCAGGGCACCGACGGGCGGATCTACGCGGCTGATCGGGGCTACGCGCCCGGCGGGTGGGGTTACGATCAGGGGTACATCGACTCGGTAGTTCGCCCCATCGCGCATAATGGGACGGTGCCAGCCGAGGTCTTCCACACGGTCCGGGGCGCGATCAACGCCACCGGGTACCTGACCTACCGTTTCGATGTTCCGGCGGGCGTCTACCGGGTGACACTTCTCTTCGCTGAGCTAATAGACTATGCCAAACCCGGCGCACGCCCGTTCAACGTGTACATCGAGGGCCAGAAGGTACTCGACCACTTCGATGTCGCGGCGACTGCCAAAACTCTGTATGGCGGGTCTGGCCTGGGTGATGCGCTGCCCAAATCGTTCAATACACCTGTCACCGATGGCGTTCTTGAGATCCGGTTCGAGACCCTCTCTTCGGAGTATGCGGCGCAGATCAATGGTCTCTACGTCGAGAAAGTTGGAAACTAACCCCTTGCCGCGTGTGAGCGCGGCCCAGCCAGGAGCACGAGCATGAAACAGACTCCTCGCCCTGCCCTCTCTGTCCTGCTGTTGTTCGTCGTCGTGGTCCTCAGTCTTGCCTCGATCCTCCCCCTGGCGGCGACGGCGGCGCCTGGGCGGACACATGGAGAGGACCTTCCGCCCACCGATACGCCCACGCCTACGCCCGACCCATGCACCACCCTGCCCCAACTCGAGGCCGAAGATGGTGTGATCACGCCCCCGATGGAAATCGTCGCGGATGCCAGTGCCAGCGGTGGCCAGTACGTGCGCGTGCCGATATCGGCCACGAGCGGCACCGGTGCCGTTCGCTTGAGCTTCTCGGTACCGGTGACACGCTGGTATTCATTCGACGCGCGCACGTGGGCTCCCGATCAGACGAGTAATAGCCTGCGCGTTCAGGTCGATGGCGGCCCAATGTTCAATTGGGGACTCATCCCGAGCAGTGGCTGGTTCACGCAGCAAGTTCGCCAGGAGTTCGACGGTGTCTACCGCGTGTATCTCCACCTCGGGCTACACACCATCACGTTCTACGATGGTGAGAAGGATACCCGCCTGGACTGGGTCCAACCGCAATGCTCTCTCTCCCCCTCCCCCTCCCCCTCCCCGACGCCCACGCGGACGCCGACCATGACCGCAACAGCGACAGCGACCGAGACGCCTACGCCGACCGACACAGCAATCCCGACCGTGGTCGCCAGCGAGACGCCGACGGCGACAATGACGCCCACTGCGACCGTCACGGAGACGGCAACCGAAACCCCAACCGCAACGGTCACCTCAACCGCCGTGGCCACCGAGATGCCGAAACTCTACATCCCGATTCTCCTCAAAGACTTCGCGATCTCGAACTGAGAGTCTTCCGCGCCCCTGGCAATCACCCATCAGCCGCCGGCCGAGCACTGCTGCTCCCGGCGGCTTGTCTCATTTGGGGCCAATGCCGGGGCAAGCCCTGTTGCGGCACCCTGCTGATGCAATCTGAGAATTGCGAAGCACGTGCGCGCCGCACCTGCGAGGGTCGCGCTTTCGAAGTGGTCGCGCCGGACTCGCTATGCGCGCATGGCTTTTTGAAGAATTTGTCATGGCCCCTTTGATCCCGTTTCATGCACTGTTCATGGGCACAGCCTATAGTAGGCGGCAGAACTGGAGCGTCGTTCCGACTGTCTGCTCAAAATTCGGAGTCCCCATGGCCACTGAGCTGCGTCACGTGAACAGTGCGATGATATCCGCCGAGGCCCTCGATCGTGACTACTATTTTCTTAACGAGTGGGTCAAGCGGCTGATGGATGTGGCCGTCGCGGTGCTCTTGTTGCTTCTTCTGGCACCGGTCTTCGTCCTTATCGCGTGCGCCATTAAGCTGGACTCTCCCGGCCCGGTCATCTTCAAGCAAGAGCGGGTTGGACGCCGCCGTCGCCGAGCGGATGGAACGCTGGAAGAGACATTCTTCACTTTCTATAAATTCCGATCGATGTATTCCAACAGCGACGATAGTATCCACCGGGCCTTCGTGAAGAAACTGATCGAGGACGGATCTGAGCGGAAGCTGGCCAGCCTGAAACGCGACAATACGATCTACAAGATGGACGATGACCCTCGCATTACCCGTGTCGGCCGCTTCATCCGCAAAACCAGCCTGGACGAGTTACCGCAACTCTGGAATGTCCTCGCCGGCCATATGAGCCTGGTGGGTCCCCGCCCGGCTTTGCCCTACGAGGTCGCGCTGTACAAGCCCTGGCACAAGCAGCGCCTCGACGTGATGCCCGGCATCACGGGCCTCTGGCAGGTCACGGCCCGGTCCAGCGTGCCCTTCGATGAGATCATCAAGTTAGACCTTGACTACGTTGAGCGCCAGTCGCTCTTGTTGGACCTCAAGATCCTGGCTCTGACACCGGTCGCCGTCATTAGTGGTCGGGGAGCGGCCTGAGCTTCAAGCCTCACGGCCTTTCCGGTCCGTATTCTGTAAGCCTCCTTTCATCTCTCATGTGAGGGATGCGCCACCCACTGGCGAGGCGCCGGGCTCCCTCAGCCCGGCGCCTCGCGTGTCACCCGAGTGCGGCGATTTCATACCCACCTGCGGGTTGAGCAGTCTATTGCTACGCTGACTCGCTGCCCTCAACCGCAAGGAGTACACGACGATGTCGTCTGACGTCAAGATTGGGGTGATCGGTGCTGGCTACTGGGGACCGAAGTTGATCCGCAACTTCAATGAGATCCCCGGGGCCCAAGTCAGTCGGGTCGCAGACCTGCGTCATGACCGCCTCGCCCACGTACGGAAGCTCTATCCGGGCACGCAAACCACAGGGGACTACCGTGAAGTGCTGGACGACCCGACCATTCGCGGCCTTGTGGTGGCTACACCCGTGAGCACGCACTACTGCTTTGCGCGTGAGGCCATTGTGGCCGGCAAGCACGTGCTCGTGGAGAAGCCTCTGACAGCGAGCAGCAGCGAGGCCGGTGAACTGATCGAACTGGCGGCGGCACACGGTGTCCAACTGATGGTTGGACACACCTTCGAGTACAATCCGGCGGTCGAGTACCTGAAACAACTGATTCAGAGTGGTGCGCTCGGTCAGATCTACTACATCAGCGCGACCCGTGTGAATCTTGGCATCTTTCAGCAGGACATTAACGTCGTCTGGGACCTGGCGCCTCACGATATCTCGATCCTGCTCTTCTTGCTGGAGATGTTCCCCGAAACCGTGAGCGCCCGCGGTGGTGCCTACGTCCAGCCGGGCATTCACGATGTTGCGTACGTTACGCTCAACTTTCCAAACGGGGTCCTGGCCGATATTCGCGTCTCGTGGCTCGACCCGCAGAAGCAGCGTCAGATTACGGTCGTCGGGAGCCGCAAGATGGTGGTCTACGATGACGTGGACCCCAACGAGAAGATTCGCATCTTCGACAAAGGGGTCGAGGTCCCGCCCTACAGTGATACGATGGAGGAGTTTCGCCTTTCTTATCGCTACGGCGATATCATCACCCCCCACATCGCACTCAAGGAGCCGCTGCGGGTCGAGTGTGAACACTTCCTGCAAGCGATTACCGAGGGGCGCCGCCCGCGTTCAGACGGCTGCGACGGCCTGCGCGTCGTTCGGATTCTCGAGGCCGCCCAGAAGAGCCTGCTCAACAGTGGCCACCGCGAGCCGGTGTGCTTTGGACGGTCTGATCATCTTCGGCCATCTGAGCTGAAGGGTAGTGATCGCCCCGGCTCGATCGAGGAATGAGACGCTATGACCTACCATGTGCTGGCCCCCCAGTACCTCTTGCTCGCTGAGGGATCTCAGATTGACCCTGGTGTGTTCCTGGCCTATCCGACCGGCCGCCAGATTGAGGATCACACGCTCGTCATCGGGGCGAATACTCTATTGCGCACCGGTACAGTGGTCTACGTCGGCTCCCATATTGGGGCCGACTTCCAGACGGGGCATAACGTCGTGATTCGAGAGCAGAACCGGATCGGCGATCACGTTCGTATTTGGAATAATACAACGGTTGATTACGGGTGTACGATCGGTAATCACGTAAAGATTCACACAAACGTCTATCTTGCCCAGTTTACGACGATTGAGGACGATGTCTTTCTTGCTCCCGGCGTTACGATCACCAACGATCCTCACCCCGGCTGTGCCTTCTCACAACCCTGCATGCGGGGACCCACCATCAAGCGTGGTGCCCAGATCGGCGGCGGCGTCACCATTTTGCCTTACGTCACGATTGGTGAAGGCAGCCTGGTTGGTGCCGCCAGCGTCGTCACCCAGGATATTCCTCCAGGGGTGGTAGCCTACGGAAACCCCGCGCGCGTCCACGGCCCGGTCACAGAGCTCACGTGCTTTACCGGACTCACCGATCGCCCGTATCCGATTCCTCCGGCAGTTCCTCTCCGCTAAGTCCAGAATCTTGCAGTTGTGGAATTGCGGGTCTTGCCGCCTCGGACGTTCCAGACGTTGTGCGCTGGAGCGGCGGGACGGCGGACCGGATGACGGGACGAGTAGCGATAGCAAGTGGCGAGTTCTTCCTTTCGCCCGGTCACACCGTTGCGCAAGGCGCACCCTGTATGGCGTCTCCCGTCGTGGTAGTTCTTTTTTCCTAGTTGCCGCCGAGAGGCTTCTTTTTTTGGTCTATTTATATTACAATTCTGCAACCGAATAATGGAAAACTTCTTGGGACGCCGCTGGGTTACGGACCAGGCCACCAATTCGCCTCTGTCGCTGCTGTGAGGATTCGCGGCAGGAATCTTCCCATCCAATCACTGCGGGCTGTGGCTATGGCATCATAGCGACAATTGCGGCAATCGGGTTGACCATGATAGAGCCAGGCCGGTATCAGACCGGTGCGCGATTGTGCATCGCCGGTCCTTGAGTGCCGGACAGCAGGTTGCACGTTGGATCGACTCCTCCAACGAGATGCCGGTCTGCCAGTCGTCCGAAGTCTGCCGCCGCAGCGTTGATGGCACAATGCGGCTCTTCGCTCGGGGAGGCCCGCAGACAGCGGTCCAAAGATTTCGGATGTCTGGCCCGCTTCACAGTCTCGTTGGAGTGCTAGCACTCTGGCGTACCACGAGGAGCAGAGATGGTACGAGGTGTCGTCGGAAAATGGATTGCACTGGCAGCGGTTCTTGTGAGTTTCGTGCTCCTGGTCGCAAATAAGGTCCTTGTGCCTCCTGTCGCACAATCTCAGGGGGAGAGTGGCATCTTTGAACTGCGTCAAGGCGTTCTGAGCGGTACAGACGGCTCGCCGGGGCGTCTCTACAACGGGAGCATTGATACCTACATCGATCGCTGGTTTCTGCCGAATAAGCCTCACGGAAATGATGAGACCCTCGCCCTGCGTGCCCCGGACATTCGCTCGATCCTCATCCGCTATCGTGAACTTCCCCCGCTGCCACCTGGCACCCAAGTTCAGCAGGCCACGCTCGAGTTCTTCAGTATCGCGCCAGCGCCCAACAATCTCAGCATTCGCACGACGCTCTTGCTCCATGAGTGGGATCCGGAAACTGCGGATTGGCACAGCGCTGCCAAAGAGCAGCCATGGGGCCAGGCCGGTGCCAGTGGCACCGAAGACGTAGGCGACCAGGCCGTGGGTATCGTCACGGTCCCTGCGCGGCAGCCGTCCGTTCAACTCGATGTGAGTGAGGCCGTGCGTCTCTGGTATGAGAGCCCAGGGACGAATTATGGCCTGCTCATCAGCGCCTTCGGATCAGTTGCGACAGAGTACCGCTTTATATCCAACGATTCGCGCCTGCTCGATTTGCGCCCGCGGCTGACCATCGTGTACGGCCCGCCCATCCCCACGCCGACGCGGACCGCTACACCCACCGCAATCCCGACAAAGACTCCCCTGCCACCCCGCAGCTACGGTCACTACATGGATCAATTCCAGCAAGGACGAGCCGGGTACGATGGAACGAGTGATACTTTTATCACAGCGTGGGGTCCTGTCGGCGTTCCAAATGGTGCGAGCGCTCGCCTCGAAGTCCGCCAGGGGAATATCAAGAACACCCTGATTCGCTTCGAATTGCCCCAGTTTTCACCCGGGGCCGTGCTGAGCAAGGCAACCCTGGTTCTTGACGTCGCCACGTGCGGGAACTGTAATCCGATGTCTGCTCAGGTATACGAGGTGCTGCGCCCGTGGGATGCGAGCAAAGCCACGTTTCAATTGACGGGATTGGGTATTGAACAGTGGGGCAGAGCCGGCGCCACGGCGCCCGGCATTGATCGTGCCGAGAGCCCTGTGACCGTTGTGCTTCTGCCTCGTCAGTTTGATAGTTCAGGTGTTGCCCCAGTCGAACTCGACATCACCCCGTTGGTTCGCAAGTGGTTGGTGTCGCCTGACACGAACCACGGCCTCCTCATCAGCGGCGGCGGTGATGTCTCGGTCGAGTACTCATTCGTCTCCTCAGAAGATGTTGTGATCGAGCGACGACCGCTCCTTCGGATTGAGTCGGAGATTCCAACCCCGATGCCCACAGAGATACCGACCGGGACTCCCACCGGCTCGCCGACGCCGAGAAGCACACCAACGCTGACCAGCACACCAACAGACATACCGACGCTGCCTTCAACCGTGACGCCGACACCACCGCCCGAGTCAGCGTTACGGGAACGTCTCCAACGGATCGATCAGCGCAACAACCTTTTTGCGCTGATCTTCCGTGAGATGCTGGCTGCCGTCGCGGCATACCGGGATGAGGCCCCCTGAGCACATGAACCGAAATCTCCTTCTTATCATGGCGATGCTTCTTGCCGGCTGGCGTCTGGGCATAGAGTCTGCGCCGGCTCGAACGATGCCGGCCTTGTCTCGAGCCACAGCAGCTGCACCGGTGGCTTCGGTCTCGCCGCCTGGAGCGACGCCCCCGCCGGGCGCTGCTACTCCCTCCGGGGCTGCTCCAACAGTCATGCCGGACTCCTCTCTCAAGCCGCCGGCCGCTCTTGGCCCGGCGGATGTGCCCACTCCAACTGATGAGGAACTCGAGGCCGTTGCCGAATTGATTGTCCACATTGATGGGCAGCAGGAGGGGCTCGAGGACATTTTCAAGAACATGCAGGGCGTCTTGCAACAGTTCCGTGAAGAGGTGAAACCATGAGAAACCCGCCTCTCACACGACGCGTTCGTCTGCGTGGGACACCCTCGCACACCGGGCGAGCAAGGTCCTCTCCCGATTGCTTGGGGACGACCGAGGCACATTGCCACCCCGTCACGCACTCTCCGATGCGGACGGTTGCCCATGCCAACTGGAGCGACAAAGAAATCCCTCGTCGAGCGGGACAGCCTGTTCGGTACGATGTGGGCCACACCGCTGTCATTCGTCGGAGCAAGCAATGAGAAAACTTCTGCTTCTGGTGGCCGTGCTTCTTACCGGCTACGGCCTCGGCCAACAGTACCTATTTGCACCAACAACCTCCGTCCTGCTCTGGGGCAGGACGACAGAAATCGCCGGCGGGAGTGAATCGGCGAGTTCGAGAGGGCTGGAAGCCATCGAACCATCCCTTCCCTGGTTGACTCTGGAGGGCCCGGAGAGCGGTGGTGGCGCCGATACCACGGTCGCGTGGCGGGCAACGCTGACGACGCAAGATGGAATCCCCCTGGCTCATCGTAAGCTGATCTTCTCGCTCAACTACGAGGGAAACCGCGAGATACCAAGGGTCACCGACGCTGCCGGCCGGGCCACGTTCGAGCTGCAATTGTCGGATAGCGAATTTTCGTCCTGTTGCGTTGATGGAGCCAGCGAGCCGACTCGATACGTCATCCGCGTTCGGTTTGACGGCGACAATGATTACAGGCCTACTTTCGTGGACAGCTACCAGGGCTACCGTAGCGAAACAGCCGACTCAATTCCAACTCAAACTCGCATCGAGCAGTCTTCTCCGGTGGTCACCGCTGGTGATACAGTATTCCTCACCATTGAGTTCAAGAAGGCCGGTTCCCCGGTCGCCGGGGTCATCATGATCTGGGAATCACTGGATTTGGGCCAGTACCCGCGGTGTACGACCGACTCAAAGGGGCGCTGCTCCGTGACCTTGAAAACCGATGGCAGGCCGACCGGATCCTACGGCGTCAGTGTGATGCCGAAGACCAACCGTCCGGCCACAGATGCCGTCACCATTCGCGTCGTCAACGCCGGACGGCCCTTCGGCCAGGCTCAGGACAGGCAGGAACAGAAGGACGGCCGCCCCGGCGGCGTGTCTGCAGGCAATGTTCAGGATTCCGACTTTCCTCCCGGTGGGTGGTACTGGTGGCAGCATGACGGCTCGCCGAATCCGCCCCCGACGCCATACCAGGAACTTGGGATCTTCTACCAGTATGAGATGCGCCAGATTATTATAGGTTGGGACAGTATCAGGCGGCAGGCGGTCCTCGATACGAGCAAACTGAACGCGCTGATCGATCAAGCCTACGCACGTCGCTACATCTACCCGGATGGCAGCATCGGGCCGCAGCAGGTGTCGCTCAGCTACTGGCTCAACACCCAGGTGCCCCCGTATGATGCCTTCAACCCGCTCGGTGGGGGTGAGTATCTCCACCTCTCCTGTGCTGGTGGCGTGGCGACACCACCCCTGGCCGAGGCGGAGTTTCGAGCGCGTCTGAATACCATTCCGCAGGCCTTTCGCGAGTGGTACGACCACAACCCCAAAGCGCAACGCGTCGTCGTTGGGTTCGTGTTCGGGTCCGGCTTTCACAGCGAGTGGATGAACCCCTTTTCGGACCCTGCCTGTAACACGATCTACGAGAGTTTGACGGGGAATACGATTGGGAACGAGATCAATCGCCACGAACGGGAGACCGAAACAGCGTGGTCGCAGGCCTTTGCCGGGACCGGGGTGGTGCTCAACACGCAGGGCCCGGCTGAGAACTTCGGCACCGGGCTCAATCCGCCGATTTCGCCCAAGCTCTCGCAGGTTGGCTGGCCACTCGGGCTGGCTTACAAATCGAGCCCACCCCAACGCGCGAGTTGGGTTGCGATTGGACGGGCCCGGAACACGCTGCTCTCCTGCGAGGATGCCGCCAATAATTTCGTGGTGGGCGGCGCCTTTGGCGACCCGCACTTCCCCGGTCACTGGTCGCCCGCCTGGATGATGGTGGCACAGGCAGCCCACTTCCGTTGTTACGAACTGCACGGGGATGTGGGGGATGGCTGGTTCGATGCCTTCGAGCTCGGCGGGACGCCCTCGATTCCCAATTTCGATACTTTTGCCAAGGAGGTCATCACGAGCCGGCCGTGCCAGGAGCGCCGGGTGATTGCCTGGTGGGCGCACGAGGCCGCTCTGGGCTTCCGCAAGACGGATGTCTTCCCGCGGAATGGGGGGCCTGGGTGGATGTCGGATATCTATGGCGACTACGATGGCTGCCTGGTGCGGCGGGAGGTCGAGCCGACGACCGCCCTGCTCCGTAACGACCTGCCGATGCCGGCCAAAGTGGACTACTTTACAAACCCGGGCTCCAGACCCGGCACGCTCCCCTGGACGGGGGATGGCAACCAGCCGACCGACACCGGGGTAGCATTTTCCGCGCGGCGCGCGAGCAACTTCTACTTCGACATCCACGACGGGTTCGCGGCCCATGCCGCGGCCCAATCCGAGCAGGGGGGACCGCCCGCCGGGTCGGCCCTCCTCCGGCTGCGTCTGGTCTACCTGAACAATGGCGGGAACCCACTGACGGTGGC
>DOUV01000591.1:17798-24301 GCA_003520455.1 Chloroflexota bacterium
GCGCCGAACTGCCGCGCAGCAACGACGGCGCCTGGGCGAGCCGGACGGTGGAGCTTGAAGGTTTTGTTTCCAGTAACGCGGCCTTCCCGTCCATGACAGATCTGAAGGTGGCCGGCGAGAACGTAGTGTTGACCCACGCCGCCGTTGAGGTCGCTGCCTCGGCCGCACCTGTCGCCCCGACGCCCGAGCCATCGTCTTCGCCCGTAGCGCCGACTGTTCAGCCGTCGCCGTCGTCAACCATCGCGCCGGCGGCGACCGCCAGTCCCTCCCCGACGCAGGCCACCGGCCAGCTTCCAACCGAAGGAACACCTGAGGCGGTGGCCCTCGCCACACGCGTGGCGGAGATGGACGTGCGCCTTGGCCATCTCGAGCAGCGCCAATCCGCTGTTGAACGGCTGCTGGATCACCTGGAACAAATTCTGACCGAGGGCCTCCAGCGCCTGACATCCAACTAAGCCTCCCTCAAGGCTCGGCTGGCTCCAGGGAGCGCCAGCCGAGCCTTTTTACTTCCTCGGCGCTTCTGTATTCAATTCGCTCATATTGGAGTCCCGTGCGCGACCACACCGCTCCGAGAGCACACCGACGTGATACCTGATGCGTGACGGAATTACTCACGCATCACGTGCCGCCTTTCCGAGGGTGCCGTGGCAGGGCACGCTCTTCCATATGAGCGATTCAATCAACAGAAATTCGGAACTTTACTCCTTGTGACTTTAATCATATCGGCCTATACTTTGTCTCGTTTGTAGTGCGGGCAATTTCCATTTGCCCGCTGTCGAGTGTCCCTTGCCATTTGCGGTGTAGCGGTGAAGGAATTCGCTCGATGACCACTCTCCAGGCGGTGCGCCGTTTGGGAGGAGCGACGCTGGTTCTCATGGCACTGGCCTCCGCGGTTCTACCGATTCTGGCACAGTCGCCCATGCCCGCCGAGCGCCCGACTCCGACCCCCTTCGATGGAGTTCGCTCTATACACCAGACTCCAGTCGTTCCAGCCAGGCAGCAACAAAGCGAACCCAACGTGCTACCCGGCCCGAAGCCAGACCTGCCGCAGATTCCCTGCGACCCGCTCAATCTCGTTCGTACTCTGACCCAACCCGACCTCTGTGGGGCCACCTTCAAAGACTCCCAGGAGGGACGTGTCAACAAGGCGAACATCTACAACACTGATCCGCCCTGCGCTGATTGCCACGATGCGAACGAGGCCGTTTACACGCTCGACGTAGATCAACCGACTCGATTCGGCGCGGGGCTCTTCGACTTTTCTGACAACGGACCCTGGGGGCTCTTTCTATTGCCTGAAAGCTGTCGCGCCGACCAGGCGCTCGCCGGCACTGATAATTTCAACACGGGTTTGCGGCTTCTCTTGCCCGGTCGTTACTATCTCGTTGTTGATACCTGGACGCTCAATGGGCGCTTCCAACTCAGTACTGCCTGCCCGTTCGCCGCGCCCGAGGTCGATCTCCCGGCGCTCCCCACGACGGGGACGACCATCACAGGCAACAACAGCAGCGGGCAGAATCGGGTTGCCTGGTATGGCACCCACCCAAAGATCGGCGGCGTCTGTTCGACCACTACGAACCAGACGGCACCTGAGGTCGTATACACTTTGGACGTTCGCCAGACCCAACAAGTGGGTATCACGCTGACGATTCAGGCCGCCGCGAACTTGAATCTCTTCTTGCTGCGGAGCTACGCCAACGTTGATTGTATGGCGATGGGCGCCCAGAGTGAGAACATCGAGACAATCAGCCGGGTGCTCGATCCTGGACGCTACTACGTGGTGGTCGACGGCACTGCTGGTGCTACCGCCAATTTTACGTTGCAGGCGACGGTGGGCAGCACCGTGACATCGCAACGCGTCCAGCCTCTCCCACAACCACTGGCCTGCAATACCACCGTCAGCGGAGATACGTCTGAACCGGGGCTTCTCAACAACGCCAATCACTATAGTTGCCTCGGCTACGACATGCCCGAGCCGGAGATGGCGTATCGCTTCACGTTGCCCGCGACTACCACCGTCTCGCTCTTGATGACGCCGACGGCCGATTTCGACTACGTCAACATCCAGCGGCAGGTTGATCTCTTCCTCCTGGGCGATACTTCTGCCAATAGTTGCCTCACATTCAGCAACAATACCAAGGACCGCAACTACCCCCCGGCTGCCGATTGGATCCAGCGCACCCTCAGCCCGGGCACCTATTACGCAGTCGTTGATGGTTCTCTCTCGCCGTACGAGAACCGGATGCCATTCGAACTGAGCCTTTCGTGCCGCGCTGAAGGGGACTCGAGCCTCAACGCCGACTGCGCCCGTGCTGATCTGAACGGCGATGGGCGCGTGACCGCGGTGGATTTGCAGCAGATCGCGGCTGAGTGGCCAACTGCAGCTGTCGACCTGAGCGGCGACGGCCATTCCAATGTGATCGATCTGATGTGGGCAGCCCGCTTTTGGAATCAAAGTTGCTACACAGCTTCCAACTGAGCCTCTGCTGCCACTCCCAGGAGCCTGAATGACCGAACCACCCCTGATCATCGTCACCAACGACGATGGGATCGCCTCACCAGGATTGCGCGCCGCCGTAGGGGCCGTCCACTCCTTGGGCGAGCTTCTCGTGGTGGCGCCGAAACGCCAGCAAACTGGGGCTGGCCGCTCGCTTCCGCCCACCACTGACCCCTTCGAGCCCTACCCGATCCGGTTGCCCGACGGAACCGAGATCGCCGGGTTTACTGTTGATACCAGTCCCGCCCACGTCGTACGGCGCGGGATTTTGCTTCTGGCCCCCCGGCCCCCGGCGCTGCTGGTCTCCGGAATCAACTACGGTGAGAATGTTGGCGTCGGCGTGACGATCAGTGGGACGGTTGGGGCGGCCATCGAGGGCGCGACCCTCGGGGTGCCGGCACTCGCGATTTCGCTCGAGACAGACATCGAGCACCACACGAGCCATGACGAATCGGTAGATTTTCGCGCGGCGGCGTTTTTCACGCAGGTCTTCGCCCGGGCGTTGCTTGAGTTTACACTGCCCCCTCACACCGACCTGCTCAAAGTGGATGTGCCGCGCCACGCAACGCCCGAGACGCCCTGGCGGCTCACCCGCGTGTCACGCCAGAACTACTTCCGTTCGATCGTCGTCGAGGCGGAGAATGGGCGTGCGATCAAGGGGTACACTCGGGAGATTGATTTCAACCGTCTCGAGCCGGATTCCGATATCCATGCGCTCGTGGTGGATCACGTCGTCTCGGTCAGCCCGATGACCGTGGATTTGACTGCCTGGGCTGACCGGAGGATCATGTGGCGGGAGTTGCAGGTCCACCTGCCCCCGAGCGTGCCCAATGCCCCACCCCACCGGCCCCACAACTGACGGCTGCGGGGCGCATATCCATTTATGTCCGACCGGTTGACGCAGAAAACGGGAACCGTGATGACGGTGGGGCCGGAGTGATGGCGCGTCTCCCGCCGGATCGGGTGCCGGCCGGCACATTTGTGGGCGTTATGCAGGTCGCGCGTGGATCGGTAAATATAGAACAGCCCCCCGGCCAAGATTGACCGGGGGGCTGTGTTGTGGAGGAGCGGTTAGACCGACTGAACTACCGGCAGAATAATCGGCCGGCGCTTGGTCTCATCGTAGAAGTAACGGTCGAGCGTCCGGCGCACGCGACTCTCAACAGCACTCGTGTCGCCCGGCTTAAAGCCATTGTTGCTGATAGCTCCGAGAATCTGCTCCTCAGCGCTCGTGAGAAGCGTCTCGTTGTTGCGGACGTAGACGAAGCCGCGGGAGACGAGCTGTGGGCGGCCGATCGGTTGGCCCGTCTTGCCGTCGAGTGTCACGACAGCCACGACGAAGCCCTCACGGGCCAGGGCCTCACGGTCGCGCAGCACCACCGGCCCGATGTCTCCCACCACACCACCGTCCACGAAGACCCAGCCGCCCGGTACGCGCTCGCCGAGGTGAGCGCTTTCCTCCTCGAGGAGCACGGTCTGCCCATTCTCGATGATAAAGATGTTGGAACGCGGGATCCCCATCTGCTCCCCGAGGCGGGCGTGCAACACCAGGTGCCGGTACTCTCCGTGGACCGGCACCAGGTACCGCGGTTGTAGCAGGCTGAGCATGAGCTTCATGTCCTCCTGCCCACCGTGTCCGCTCACGTGAATATCGGCCAGCCGGTCGTAGACCACGTCTGCCCCGATCCGGAAGAGGTTATCGATCACGCGCGAGACGTTATCCTCATTACCAGGAATCGGGTGGGCGCTGATCACCACAGTATCGCCCGGCTCGATATTGACCTGGCGGTGGGTCCCGCTCGCCATGCGACTCAGGGCCGCGCTGGGCTCACCCTGCGAGCCCGTGACGAGGAGGACGACCTGCGCGTGGGGTCGCTGGAGAGCCTCCTCCAGCGAGACCATCACGCCGGGGGGCACGTCCAGGTAGCCTAACTCCTGGGCGATCTGAACGTTCTGCGACATGCTGCGGCCGGTCACCGCAACCACCCGGTCGTGGTGGCGAGCAACCCGCAACACCTGCTGGACGCGGCTGAGCTGGCTCGCGAAGGTGGCGATGATGATGCGCCCCTGGGCCTCGTCGAAGACGTCTTCGAGGGCATCGGCCACCGTGCGCTCGCTGGGCGTGCCGCCACGTTTCTCCGCGCCGGTGCTGTCGCCGAAGAGGACCAACACGCCCTCGGCGCCCAGCCGGGCCAGGTGGGCCACATCGGTTGGGCGGCCATCAATCGGTGTGTGGTCGAACTTGTAGTCGCCGGTTACGACGATCAGTCCAACAGGCGTGCGAATCGCGAGCGCGAGCGCATCTGGGATGCTGTGGCTGACGCGAATCGGCTCGATCTCGAAGGGGCCGATGTGGAACCGGTCGCCCGCCTGGATCGTGTTGAGCTGGGTGCTTTGCAGCAACTCGTGCTCTTGAAGTTTGACCTCGATGAGACCACGCGTCAGACGGCTGGCGTAGACCGGAACATCGACCAAACCATCCTTCAACAGGAACGGCAGCCCGCCGATGTGATCCTCGTGGCCGTGCGTCAGGACGATTCCTCGCACGAGATCTCGCTTGTCTTTGAGATAGCCCCAATCGGGAATGACGAGATCGACGCCGAACTGGTCAGTCGTCGGGAACATGACGCCACAGTCCACGATGAGGATGTTGCGGCCATATTCGAAGGCCGTCATGTTCTTGCCGATCTCGCCGGCTCCGCCGAGCGGTATGATTTTGAGTGTATGGTTCGCCATGCAATTCCTTTCAAATCGGTATGGGTCTGGCGCACGGCGATCAGCGAGCTGCGCATGGCGATCAAGAGACCCTGATCGCCACGCGCAGGGCGCCGATCGCCGCAGGCCAGTCGTGTCTATTTATGGAAGGCGCGGGTTGAAATTTCCAACCAATGGCGCCCTCCTCTTGTCGAGAGTCAAGGATTGAGGGCCGAGGCCCCTCTCCAGCCTCTCAACCTCTACTCTTATTGCTTTTGCACTTCCGCGGCTCGCGAACGACTGTTCGGGGTCGCAGCATGATGCAATAAAAAGGCCCCGGCAGCACAGGCTGCGAGGCCCCCGCGCTTCACACGCGGCGTGCCTGTCTGCCGGTCAGTCGTCAGAAGGAGGTGGTTGGCCCCGAGGGTCGTGGGCGCCTCTGGCGACGGGGTCGACGGGCGGCACGATTGTTTCTATGTGCGCAATGAGACGACGTGGTGCCTTGCTACACGGTCGAGGCGCGTTTGACCTCTTTGGCTCGGAGGCCCTTCTCACCTCGAATCATCGTGAACTCGACGTGCGCACCCTCATCCAAAGAGCGGTAGCCTTCCATGACGATGTCCGAGTAGTGGACGAAAACGTCATCCCCCTGCTCAGGTTGGATGAATCCGTAGCCTTTGGCGTTGTTAAACCACTTGACAACGCCCTGTATACGATCCGACATGCCGCGACTGTTCTCCTTCTGTTGCGTCAGCGAGCAACGTGGCGGCCGGCCTGAACCAGGGCAACAAAAAAGCGCGAGAGGCCGTCTTCTAAGCCCACGCGCCGGATTGCTGTTACGACGATCCGTCTTGGGAAACGTACTGCCTCGGTCCAGAACAGCCATTATGGTAGCACGACACGGTGCTAATGTCAAATTGCGGGCGAGGATGGCCCGCAGGGCACCGAGATGGCAAGCTGCGCGGGGGGTCGCCCACCGGCGGCCCGGGTTGCGGTGCGAATTACGACGTCCCGTGCCTCAGCTGCAAGCGTTCGCTTTGGTCGAGCTGCCCTCCGCCACCACCTCTAGCGTCGAACCAGCCAGGGACCACGCGAGACCGGCAGTTCCATTGGAGGTACCCTTGCGATTGTTGCGATTGTATCGCGCCTGAGCCCAAGCGTCAAGTACTTTCTGCTCTCAATATTGCAGATTGAGTTCCTCATTCAGGATTCTGCACGCAGCGCTCACGGTGTGGGGAGCGCCTCAGCCAGCACCTCGGCGAGGTGGCGCGGGCGCCGGCCGCTCACGTGGGCAATCTGCTGGCGGCAGGAG
>DOUV01000318.1 GCA_003520455.1 Chloroflexota bacterium
GACGCCCCCAGCGATCTGACTGATCGTGAGTGGGAGGTACTGGGCCATCTCGCTCAAGGCCGCACCAACCAGGAGATCGCCGACGCGTTGACCGTCAGCGAGAACACGGTCCGCTTCCATCTCAAGAACATCTACGAGAAGCTCTCGGTAGCCAACCGCACGGAGGCCGCTGCCTGGTACTTCCAGCATCGCCAGTAACTCGCCGTGAAGCGCTGCCCGCACTCGAGCCCGATGATACCCCGAAGGCTTCTACCGATCCTTGCGTACGTTGCTCAAGAAGCCGCGTGTCCGTGATACATGAGGCGCGGGCAATTCCGTGACGGATCACGCGTCGTGCGTTTCGACTCCTGTTTAGACAGCCATGCATAGATCAGTAAGAGCCCCGCCTTCTGGCCCGTGATGGAGACGAAGTGAGGTAACATCATTATCCCTCGTCGCGCCCTCGCCGTCGTGGTGCTGCTCGCCGGTTTTCTCAGTGGCTGCGGCGCTGTCCAGACGCCCACCCCACGACCGGACGCGCTGGCGCCCACGACGATCCCGACCATAGCCGCTCCCACGGCCACTGTTGGCCGTCTGGCGAGCGCGCCCCGGCAACCCACCCCGCCGGCCCCAACGACCACGCTGGCCCTGGCGACTGTGCTCACTCTGTCGAGTACTACCGCGGCACCAGGGAGCGCGACGAACATGTCCAGTGCGACCCCGACTTTACAGCGCACCGCCGTGCTGAGCGCCGTGGATGCAACCCAGGTGGCCGGCGCGACTGGCACCGCCGGCGCGGCTCCTGGCCCCACTGCTGGAGCGGCGATGCGGCCAGCGCCACTCCCAACCGCAAGCGACGGTCGCTATCCTAAGCCGGCCGAACCAGGCTTCACTATCACAATCGAGGCCAACAGTGCCGAGGCGCCCTTCGAGCACGTGACCAGCCTGGCGTGGGATCCCGACGGCGCGATGTACGTCGCGCGGATGGAGGGGTCGATCGTTCGGGTCGCGCCGGATGGCACGCGCACTACCTTCCTGGATGGCTTCAGCGTTCCCCTCGGGTTGGCTTTCCGCCCGGGCACGGCTCAACTCTTCGTCAGCGAACGCGGCGGCGTCACCATCGGCCAGGACACCAACGGGGATGGTGTCGCCGAGAGCCACCAGCCGTTCCTGACCGGCATGCCCTGCTGCTACGCCGACCTGCACCAGACCAATGGCATCGAGTTCGGTTCCGACGGCTGGCTGTACATCGCGCAAGGCTCCACCAGCGACCACGGTGAGGCGCCGCCAGAGCCCTGGCACGCGGGCATCCTGCGGGTCCATCCCGACCGAGGATCGGAGAGCCTTGAGTACGTCGCCACAGGGTTGCGCAATCCGTATGACCTGGCTATAACCCCAGCAGGCCAGATATTCGCCACCGACAACGGTGCCGACTATGGCCCGCCGGAGGAGCTGAATCATATTCTGCCAGGCGCCGACTACGGCTGGCCCTACTGTGTGACCGCGTCTCCAGGGCGGGTGAGCGTCCATCCGATCTGGAATGATCCCGCCCGCTGCGAGGGTACACGTTCTGCTATCGCCACCTTTGTAGCGCATGCCAGTGCCAACGGGGTCACGGACTACGGCGGGCAGAGTTTTCCATCGGGCTACCGTGGCAATCTTTTCGTCGCACTCTGGAGTCACATCCCCGGCGCCTACCGGATCGTTCGGGTGCAACTGATGCCCCAGGGCGACACCTACCGCGCCGCCGTCAGCGATTTCGCGACAGACTTCGAACTGCCATTGGCGGTCGCCGTCGGCCCGGACGGCGCCCTCTACGTCGGTGACTGGGGACCGGGCCGGATTTACCGGATTGCCTGGACTGGAGAGCAGTAGCGGGCGACGAAGCGGATGACCGGGAGGAGACTGTAAGGCAAAGTCGTGGTGGTGATCGGCGGCAACGGCGAGGTCGGCGCGGCGACGGCCATAGCCTCTGCTACCCAAAGGCGGCTGTGTTCGTCTTCCTGGCCTCGGAGCAGGCCCACCGGATCACCGGATAACTGCTCCACATCGGCGGTGGACGCCAGACAGGCTGAGCGCTGCTGCGGCCGTAACTATACTATAATAGTGTTGGTATGAATTTGCCGGCCGGGATCTCCCCTCCCAAGGAAGGCGGTGGGAGGGGAGGAGGAGTCATTTACGAACGTCACTTCAGGGAGGGCGGTTCCTGACCGTTCACTCCATAAAAAAGGCATAAATCGTGCACGTTGCACGTCTATCACCGGAGCCGTGTTATGGCTACGCTTGCACCGATTAGTGAACCGCTGCGCCGCACGCTCAACCTCGCAGCGATTGTCGATGGGAATGAGGAGGAAGTTGACATCCTCACGCCCACCGACCTGTTGTTAGCGCTCGTTCGCCAGCGTGAGACAAACGTGCGCATGGCCCTGGACGCACTCGGCGCGGACCGCTACAGCTTCGAGCGCACCCTCTGGACCGTCCGTGTACCGATGACCGGGCGCCGCTCGCCCGAGATGCCCGCGGTCCCGGGACTGCCCGGTGTCGTCCTTTCGCCAGAATCGACCGACTTGATGGCTCGCGCCTGGCGCCTCGCGCAGGAGCACGGCCGGCGTTGGGTCGACACGGGCGATCTGCTCCTGGCGCTCGGGCGCTGGCCCGTCGCCGACAAGCTCATCCAGCGCGCCGGCATCAGCCTCGCTGCACTCGAGGCGGCCCTCCGGGAACTCCCGGTCGAGCCCGTCTCGCCGGTGCAAAGTCGAACCGCCCCACCGGAGCGACTCGCGCCTGCCTCCCAGCCGGAGCGCTCCTTCACTGGGCCAGTGCCGACCCCGCCGGGAGCCGAACTGCGCCCTGACGAGCCGGCCGCGCCGCGACCCAT
>DOUV01000569.1:0-21060 GCA_003520455.1 Chloroflexota bacterium
GGGCCGGTGTGGCCGGGCCGGCACAGGCCGCCACGAGTAACACCATTACGACAAGGAATGGTAGGGCGGTGATGCGGTACATCCTCTCCTCCTGTTCGAGGGCGCCAGCGCCTCGCGCGCTGGGCAATGCGAAGCTTAGACTACGGTACACTGGAGCGGGAATGAGTGTGGTGATCTCCCCCCTTTCGGCACTATAGATGTCCCCAAGAACTGTCACGTTCCCCTCTACCTCGATTACGTCATTTTCTTGGACTGACCTGGCACCCCTCAACGCAATTTAGCCTAGGCAAAGAAAAGCAAAGCGAGCGCGAGGATGAGTACAGACTGTACTGCCCAAGTTACGAGGCCGGTGAGGAGGGCCGCTGCCCCGGCCCGGGCAACTGCTGACCGCGTTACCCGGCAGGTAATCCCGACCACGGCAAAGATCAACAGGATGTCGGCCACCGTCATCGGAAAGGTCGACGGCTTCCACGTTGCCAGCGGTCCGGCGATGCTCGCGGGGGGCGGCGCGACTGTATTCAGGACGACCATAACGAAGAACAGGATGACAAACAGCGGGAAATTGCGGAGCACGTACGTCCAGGTGTTCACATTCTGCCCATGCATCGCGGTCTTGCGCCTCATGGCGAAGAAGAGAATCTCAGAGACGACCAGCACAATGATGAAAGCCATGCGCAGCATCTTCACGAACAGGGCCGATTCCAGGGCGGTCGGACCACCACCCTGGACCGCCGCGGCCACGATTTGGGGGAGATCGTGAATAGAGCCCCCGGTCCAGGCCCCATAGACGGTGGGTGCGAGATGAAAGAACCCTGCCAGAAAAGGATAGACTAATAGTCCGATAGTACCCCACAAGAGGACCGTGCCCAGGGCGATGCCAGATTCCTCTTCCTGCGCCTGAATGGCCGGCGCGGTTGCCATGATCGCCGATACGCCACAGATCGACGTACCCACGCCAATCAGTGTGCGCGTGCGTTCCGAGAGTCCCAGGGCCTTGCCCGCATACCAGGACACGCCCATTCCTGCTGCAACGGTGATCAGGACGATGGTCGCCTGCTGCCATCCGGATTCGAACAGGAAGCCATAGTTAAATTTGAGGCCGGCGATGATAATCCCCAGTCGTAGAAACCACTTGGTCGAGAACGCCAGTCCAGGCTGGTATCGGGCTGGGATTTTCCACAGGTTCCCCACAATCAACCCCAGTACGGAGGCGATGAAGATCGCGACAAACCAGCTTACCCCGGCTTGTAGTTCAAGCACCCATAGCCCTTCGGCGACAATGGTGATCGGTAACACAACCGCCAGGAAGCCAGGGACGGCCTCTTGAATCTCCCCAACTGCGGGGAAGAAACGGCTCCACCAACTGGGGAGTATGGATCTGCTTCGAAGCGTAGTGATTGCCAAGGGATTGCTCCTTTTCAGAGAAGATGGTGGGATCGGGTTCGTGGAGACTCGCATTCAGCGAGATGGAAATCCCATCCCCGGCGTGCTTGATTCGGATAACACGGTCTGCGAACCTGATAGATTATCAAGGACTGTCGTTTCCAGGCTGCCTACGAACAGAATCAAGTTGGATTTCAGGCTATTCAGTGCCTCCAGTCGTTTGGCGTTGGGCGAGTACTGCTCCGTTACCGGCGCAATCAGAGTATCGAGCACGTGTGCGTAGTCATCAGAGGCCTCAATCAGCGCGTCCTGGCGATTCTTGACTGTCTCGACCTGCTCACGGCACATGTGATCGAGTGGCTTCGGATCCGGCATAGTATCTCCGCCTCTCCAGGTCCGTGGCCACCGATCCGGTCGCTCTACAATCGTGCCCGGCTCTTCTCTCTGTGAGCGCCTGAAGCGCCCCTCGGAGTAGCGTGCGCTGCTGGCGGAGGGAAAAGGCTTCGCCCGTCGGGACGCCACGGCCGATAATCCCTTCGATCGATTTCGCCAGATCAACAATGAACTCGAGGCCACTGCATTACGGGACCAGGACACGCACGCCTTGAACCACGTTGACCAGGCCTGCTACAATGACTACGGCGAGCACGAGCTTGCGAAACATCTCGACCGGCACACGGTGGAGTAGCCGCCCGCCAGCGATGATCCCCAACCATATGATGGGGAGCAGGAGGACATCGATGGTTAACGTCTGCCGATTGAGGATGCCTGTGGAGGCCAAGAACGCCGCCGCCATGAAGTTGACCGGCACAAAATACTGCGAGAACCGTGCGCGAAAGGCATTCTTGGTGTAGCCCTGGTTCACGAAGAACAGGATCACCGGCGGACCACCCATGCCGGTCGCCGCGGTCAATGCCCCACCAGCGAAGCCGACCGCCGTCGATGCCAGCCGCTCGCGCCGGATAACCCCACCCACGCCGCCAATCATCAACAGTGCGAGCAAGACCACCACGGTGCCAATGAGCACCTTAAGAATCGCCGCACTGGCAACCCATAACAGGTAGGCACCCGAGGCCGTCCCCACCAGACCCACCAGAATCATCGGCAGCAGTGTCCAGCCAGGCGCTTCCGTGCGGGCCTGATAGAGCACCATCGCGTCCGAGAGCGTGCCCAATACGACACTTGTACCGACGGCCGCTTTCGGGCCGATGATCAGTGACAAAACCGGGACGAACACCAGGGCGAAGCCGAAGCCGGTCATACCCTTGACGAGCCCGGCCACCAGGCCGGCCAGCACCGCACTGAGCATCGCGATCATCGGCCTCGGGCCTCCGCGCCCACCCTCTGATTCACCGGTCGGTCCGGCAGCGCGCGAGCGCGGCGTCGTCCAGCTCGACGCCAAGGCCCGGTTTCTCAGGTGGGAAGTAGGCGCCCTCAACCGGCAAGAGTCGTTCGGCCACGACGTCGCGCTGGGCAAAGTGCGTCGCGATCCCTGAGTCCCAATTCAAGCCTGGCAGGGTGACTGCTAAATGCACCTCGGCCGCCGCACAGATACTTGTCTCGCCAGGCATACCGGCGAGGTGAAGCCCTAGATTCGCCGCTTGCACGACGCTCGCCAACCGCTGCGCTTCGACCAGCCCACCGGTCTTGATCAGTTTCATGACCACACCGTCGGCCGCACCGGCCCGGATATAGTGCAGCGCATCTTCGGCGTTGAAGAGGCCCTCGTCCGGCGCAACCGCCGTGTCAACCGCCCGTGCGACTGCCGCCATCCCAGCCATATCCGTGCGCTTGACCGGTTGCTCGATGAATTGCAGGCCATACTCCTCCGCTGCCCGCAGAAACCGGATCGCTTCGGCAGGTGTCCAGGCCTGGTTGGCGTCAGGTCGCAGCAGGATGTCCTCACCGGCTGCTTCCCGCACCGCCCTCAGCCGTTGCAGATCAACCTCCAGTCGCTGCGTCCCGAGCTTGACCTTGATCGCCCGGAAGCCTTGCGCCAGGCCTTCCCGCGCCTCTTCGGCGGCCTGCTCCGGCTGGGCGGCCACCACGTGCCAGGTCGAGTACACTCGGTCGCGGACCTGGCCGCCCAACAACTTGTAAAGCGGCACGTCCAGTGCTTTGGCCACCAGGTCGTGAAGCGCGATATCGATGGCCGCCTTGGTCGCAGAGTTGCCGCTCAGCACGCGGTCCATGCGCTGTACAATCGCGTGAAGGTCGAAGGCATCCATGCCTGCGAGCGCCGGGGCCAGAAATTCCTCGATCGCGTGCTTCGCCGCCGCCGGGGTCTCGCCGGTGAAATACTGGGCCAACACCGTCTCGCCCAGCCCGGTCAGACCCTCGTCTGTGTGTACCCGGACAAGCACAGAGTCGCGGTGATGGACCGTTGCCACGGCCATCTTCAGCGGCCGGATGAGCGGGATCGCAATCGGAATAGCCTCGATCGTTGTAATTCGCATTGTTTTCTCTCCGATCGGATTCCAGCTGCAACGTGCTTTCTAAAGGCGTCAAATCTCGAGCTGTGTTAGAGGCTCAATTGCGCGGTCACCGGCCCTGGATTCACTTCACGTATCAGGCTGAGATCCAGCGAGCCTTCCAGGTTCTTGGAAGGCAGCGCAGTCAAATGACCACCACCACCACCACCACCACCACCACCACCGGCGGTGGTGGCCTAGAATTTTGAGCGGCGCCATGGGGCGGCTTCCCGGACAGCCTGTCACCCCGTGACCACTGGTTGCAGAATAACCTTCACAAGCCCAGCTCGCTTTTCGTCTAGCATCTGGAGCCCGGGCCCGGCCTGGTCGAGCGGCAGCGTGGTGGTGATGAAGAGACTGGGATCCACCGCCCCGCTCGCGAGCAGGTCGATGACTGGCCCAAAGGCTTGATGGTCGCCCCGCGACCCGCGCATCGCCAGCTCGCGGTCCTTGAACTCGGCGATGCGTAGGGTAGCCCGCTTCGACGGAAAGGTGCCGAGGACTACGATCAGGCCGGCGCGGCGGACAATCTGGGTCGCCTGCTGCAAGGTTTCGTCCTGGAGCCCGCCGACGGCCTCGATCACCGTGTCCACACCCTCGCCGTGGGTCAGCTCCAGCACCCTCGCGACCAGGTCCTCACGCCGGACATTGACGGTCTCGTCCACACCCAGCCGCTGTGCGACCTCCAGCCGGGCATCACGCGTACTACTGATGACGACCCAGGCGCCCAACGCCCTGGCAACCGCCGCAGCCCCGAGCCCGATTGGTCCGGTGCCCAACACAGCCACCTTCTGCCCGGTTGCCACACCGGCCTGATGCTTCACCCCGTGGTAGGCCACCGCCAGCGGCTGGACCAGGGCGGCCGCTGCGAAGCTGAGAGTGGGCGGCAATGGGTGCAGGTTGCCCGCTGGAACTGCCACGTACTCGGCGTAGGCGCCATCGGCGTCGAAACCGAGGGTGCGCAACCGGAGGCACAGGTGGGTGCGGCCCGCGTGGCATTGGCTGCACGCGCCGCATGGGAGGTCCACTTCGGCGCAGACCCGTGCCCCAGGCGCCACACTTGACACGCCGCTGCCTACCGCAGCCACGGTACCGGCAAACTCGTGCCCCAGGATCCGTGGGAAGCGGATGCGGGGGTGGCTGCCATGGTACGCGTGCAGGTCCGAGCCACATACGGCGCAGGCCGCGACTCGCAGCAGCACCTCACCCGGCCCAGGCTGTGGCACCGGCCGCTGCTCGAGTCGCAGGTCGTGCCCACCGTACAGCACGGCCGCCTGCATCTGCGCCGTCACGGGCGTACCTCCTGAGATTCCCCGCCGTGCCGGCGACGTCTCTGCCGGGGCGCCTCGCGCACGCGCTCGTACTCCTCGGCCCATGTCTCCAACCCGCGGCGTGCATAGTGATAGTCGAAGGCGTCGGGCTGTGGTTCGACCAGCCGCGCGTAGAGTTCGGGCCGGCGATCATGGCTCTGGCCCGGCCGCGCCCGGCAGATCACAAAATTGGGCACATCCGGTGGCGGCGACATCAGCTCCTCATTGTAGTAGTGTGACCGCAGCCAATCGAGCCGGTCCAGGTCGAGGGTGGCGTAGACGATTCCCGGCTCGCGGGAGTAGGCCACCACGCCTTCCGGCCCAACCGCGAACGCCTTGGCCGGCGCGCCCGGCTGCCAGACATGCTGGGTCGTCAAGACATAGACCAGGTTCTCCAGCGCCCGGGCGCGTGTCACGACCTCCCATGCTTCACCCACGTTCACTCGCCATGGTGAGTAGCGGCCCCCGGCCGGGGCGATGAGGATGTCTGCGCCACCGAGCATCTGGATCCGCGAGATTTCGGGCACGAAGAGCTCGGTGCAGACCTGAAGCCCGATCCCCCCGAGGTCGGTGTCCACGACGAAGATCTCTTCGCCTGGCAGGATGTGCCGGCGGCCCCCCATCAGATAGGCGTTCAGATGTGGGTGATTGGGGTGGGTCCGCCGGTAGTGGCCGATCACCTCACCCGAAGGACCGATGAGCTTGTGGGCCAGGAAGTAGGTGTCCGACAGGTCGGGGTTCGCTTCCAAATGACCGGCACTGATGTAGATACCGTGCTCGCGCGCCTTCTCGCGCAGGCCATCGATGGGTGCCTGGTCGAGATGGCCGCCGCTGTCCATGGGGCCGGAGTATGGTCCCGGGTAACCTTCAGGGAACACGACCAGTGGCGCTCCGTAGCGCGCCACGGCCTCATCCACGTAGGCCCGGGCCTGCCCGGCGTTACGCCATTCGGACTCAAGCCGGTACGACTCCGGCTGTACCAGCGCTACTCTCACCTGCGCCGCCATCACTCCCGCGCTCCTCCCAGTTGCTTCGCAAGCCAGTCAGCCATGAGTGGCCGCAATTCAGGCACGTTGTAACAAGAATGGTTGCCGTGCTCGAACAGCCAGAGCTCTTTTGGTCCCTGCAACGCCCCGTAGAGGCGTCGAGCATGGGAGGCCGCCACGAGGCGGTCCTGGCCGCCGTGTACCACCAGGGTCGGACACCGGACCTGTGGGGCAAACGCGGCCAACGAGAAGTCCTGGGCGAGTTGTCTGGCCTGCGCGTCGCTCTCGACACCAAAGACGTACTGGAAGCCGCGCCGTAGGATGGGCTGCAACGCCTGCCAGTCAGAGAGATCCCACAGCGCGCTGGCGACCAGGCAGGCCCGGACGCGGGGATCCACGGCGGCCAGCCGTGGAGCCACATAGCCGCCGAAACTGTGGCCCAGGACAGCGATCCGCTCGGCGTCTACCTCCGCTCGGCGCGTAAGGGCGTCGATCGCCGCCGACCCGGCGTGCTCTGGGTCCGGCCGCAGCTTCAAGCGCTCCCAGCTCTCGCCCTGTCCCGGCCCGTCGTAGCTGAAGGTTGCTAATCCGCGGGCCAGGAGTGCGTCGGAGAGGATGTGCATCACTTCCTTGGTGGAGTGCAGGCCGGGGATCAGAATCACGCACGGTGCCCTGGCTCGTCCGGCCGGCAACCGCAGGTAGCCGGGCAGGCGGGTCTCTGCGAAGGGGAACTCGATCCGCCGGGCCGGCGGCGCCAGGAATGGGGCGGCGCCGGCATAGCAGGCAACCTTGCGCGCATGCGCCGTCGCCTTGAGCTCGGGATGGTCGTACAGCACGAACTGAGCGAAGTGGTAGCACATGGCGGCCCGGTAAAAGAACTCGCCCCGGCTCAAGCCACGCCCATCGCGGGCCGCCGCCTCGGCCAGAGTCTCATAGCGGGCTGCGGTCTGACTCCACTCGCGGCACCAGTCCTCCCACTGCTCGATCCGACCCAGCGTGGCCTCGATGTCGTTGTAGTCGACGCCATTGGCCAGAAAACTGGGGTACCACTGCCGGGCGCTCTGGATGCGATCATCAGGCGCGCGTGTCGCTGCGTTCATGAGATCAACACAATCCGTCCGAGCGGTGGGGTGCGCTGGAGCCGGTCGAGCGCCGTGGCAACCTCGTCGATGGGGTAACACGTCGATACAACCGGGCGCACCGTGCCAGACTCCACCAGCCGGATCACCTCAACCAGGTCCTGCTTGGTCGAGGAGCGGGTGCCGAGCAGTTCCCACTGGCCGTAGACCAGGTCGGCGGTATCGACGCGGAGGAGGTGACCGTACTGGTAGCCGGCGACGACCAGTCGCCCACCGGGGCGCAGACAGCTCAGGCATTGGCGCAACACGGCCGGGAGACCGCTGCCGGCCACGAATTCGGTTACAACCTCGGCGCCCTCGCCGCCGGTCAGCTCCCGCACCCGGGTTGGGAGATCCTCGCGCGCGCTATTGATCACCGCGTCAGCGCCATAGGCGCGGGCCGCCTCGAGCTTCTCGTCCACCACGTCGGCCGCGATCACCCGGCCACCCAGCGCCCGCGCGAGCTGGACCGCGTGGACCCCTAGCCCGCCGACGCCGACGATCACCACCGTGTCGCCAAGCTGGATGCGGCCCTTGTGCTTCAGGCCGTGATAGGCTGTGGCCAGCGAGCCTGACAGGATCGATGCCTGCTCGAGTGGTACGGAAGGGGCGACCCGGAAGGCGTTGCGTGCCGGCACGCGCAGGTACTCCCCAAACCCGCCCGCCAACTCGAAGCCCAGCCGCCGGACGCCCGGGCACAGGTTCTCCCGGCCGGTACGGCAGGAGACGCACAGGCCGCAACCGATGTAGACGTGGACCACAACCGGGTCGCCGGGCCGGAGATGCGTGACCTCCGGCCCAGTCTCCACCACCTCGCCGGCGACCTCGTGACCCATGATGTGAGGCAGGGTGATGGTTCGTATGTGCCCGGCGATCATCTTGAGGTCGGTGGCGCATAGACCGTTGGCGCGCACCCGCACCAGGACATCCTGGGGCCCCGGCTCGGGCCGGGCAACCTCACGCAGGACCGGTGGCCTGCCGTACTCTTCCAGCACCAGGGCGCGCATCGTTCGCCTACGCCACCACTGGGGTTGTCACGACCGACTCGGCGAGCCGGCGGAATTCGTCCTCGCTCAGCAGCCCCTTCTTCTCCAGAGAGTGGCTCTTGACGAGCTGCAAGAGCTCCAGGGCCTCTTCGTCGCTCGCCTGGAAGCCGGTCCGGTCGAGCCACATCTTGACCGAGTCGATCCCGCTGCCCTTCCCCAGCACGACCTCGGCCGGTTGCTGGCCGACCAACTCCCAACGGTAGGGGAACAGTTCGGTCGCGTTCTCAACACCGCAGTTTTTGTACCAACTGGCGATGATGCCGGACTCGACGGCAAACAACAGGTCGCCGTACACCGGATGGTTGGATGCGACTGCCTGGCCGGACAGCTCGCGCACGAGCTGTGCCAACTCGGTGAGCGATTCCCATTTCAGCCCCAGGTCGACGCCGTACATGGTGAGCAGCGCCAGCGCGGTCTCTTCCATGGGCGTATTGCCGGCGCGCTCACCGATCCCGAGCACCGTGGTATGCATCACCTCGCATCCGGCCGCCAGGGCCAGCAATGTATTGGCGACACCCAGGCCGAAGTCCATGTGGAAATGGGTCTCCAGCGGCTTCTGAATGCGCCGCTTGAGCTGGCGCACCAGGTAGCGCATGGCGTGGACCGAGAGGACGCCGAAGGTATCGACGACGGCCAGGGCATCCATGTGGCCGTCAGTGGCGACCTTCGTGATCAGGTTCAGGAACCAGTCCAGCTCGGCGCGGGTCGAGTCGATAGGGAAGAAGACCACGTACAACCCCTGCTCGTGCGCGTAGCGCGTGGACTCGATCGACAACTCAATCGCCTTCTCCAGCGGCCAGCGGTAGGCGTGCTGGATGATATGGGTGCTGGAGGGGATCTCCATGACGATGCCCTTGACGCCGCAGTCGGCCGCGCGCTTGACATCGTCGACCATGCAGCGCGAGAAGGCGAAGATCTCGGGTCCGAGGTTGCGCTTGACGATCTCCTTGATCGCCTGCTCGTCGGATTTCGAGACGACTGGCATCCCGGCCTCGATGCGATGCACACCCACCTCGGCCAGCTTCTCGGCGATGCGGATCTTGTCGTCGCGCGTGAACTCGACACCCGTCTGCTGCTCGCCGTCCCGCAAGGTGATGTCGTGCACCCGGATCTGCTGCGGAAACTCGAGCTGGCTCACAACCTCGGGCGCGAAATTCCACGGGCTGACGAACCAACGGTCGGTCTTCCAGGGGTCTTGCATCAGGTGTCTCCTTTACATGAGTTCGAGCTCGCGGAGCACGCGGTCGACGGCCTGCGCGTGGTCGGCGCTCAGCGGGTGAGATGGCAGGCGCGGTTGGCCGAAGTCCCACCCCAGGCGGTTCAGCATGTGCTTGACCGCCGCGGGGACTGGCTCGATGTGGATGATGTTGATGAGGGGCAGAATACGATAGAACAGGCGCCGTGCCACGTCATGGTCGCCGCGGTTCCAGGCGTCCAGGATCTGGACAAGCCGGCCCGGCACGATGTTTCCGGCGAACGTCAGCGCGCCCGGCGCGCCCAGGGCCAGCCCCATGAGAATTTCCTTCTCGGATTTGGCCATTACCCTGATCCTGGAGCCGAGCCGCAGGAACGAGTCGGCAAGTTGGTTCAGGTCGCTCTGCTTGAGCCCGACGAAACGGTCGGACTCGGCGACGAGCCGCTCCATGATATCGATGGGCAGGTTGACACCAGCGCGGTCTGGGTTGTTGTAGAAGACGATCGGCAGGTCAACCGCCTCAGCCACAGCGCGGTAGTGGAGGTAGATCCCTTCCGGGTCTGGGCGGGAGAAGTAGGGCTGGATGATGAACGCCGCATGAGCGCCGATCTCCTTGGCCAGCCGCGTCAGGCGGATGGTCTCATCGGTGCTGGCGCGGCCGGAATACGCCGTCACGAACACGCGGTCCCCAACCTCATCGACCGTCGCTTCGAGAAGGCGGCGGTATTCGCCCTCCGTGGTCTGGAGCATCTGGCCGGTTGCCGCGGCCGGCTGCAGGAAGCGAACGCCTTCGTCGGCCAGCCAGTGCACGTGGCGTCGGTACTCCCTCAGGTTGATCTCCCCCGAGGCTGTCAGTGGTGTGGCATTCACGACGCCGATGCCACCTAATTCGTAGGTTCTAGGCACAGTCGCTCCCTCCGATGTTATGCCAGTTCGAGTTGCGTCAGGACCCGGTCTACTGCCAGCCGGCCAGCAGCGCTTAACGGATATACCGGCGGGCGCAGACCACCCATCTCCCAGCCCATCCGGCCCAGCGCATACTTGATCGCAGCCGGAATCGGCTCGATGTGGACGATGTTGATGAGTGGTAGCACGCGCTCGTAGAGGCGCCGCGCACCGGCATAGTCGCCCTGGCGCCAGGCGCGGACAAGCTCCACGAGCGGGCCTGGAATAATGTTGCCGCTGAACGTGACCGCACCGGCGGTGCCGAGGGCCAGACCCATCAGCAGTTCTTTCTCGGCGCGGGGCATGACGATGATCCGCTCACCCAACCGGCTCACCGTGTCGACCAGCGCACTGAGATCGCCCTGCTTGAAGGCGACGAAGACGGGCGCGGCGTTGACCAGCCTCTCGACCACATCGAGGGGTAGATCGATGCCCGAGCGGACTGGATTGTTGTAAAGGATGATGGGGATATCGACCGCCTCGGCGACGGCCATGTAGTGCCGGAATAGCCCATCGGCATTGGGACGGGTGAAGTACGGCTGCATGATGTACACCGCGTCGCAGCCGATCTCTCGGGCTAGACCCGCGTAACGGATCGTCTCTTCCGTGCTGGCCCGCCCGGCATAGGCCGTCACGGCCACCCGGCCGGCGGCAGCCTCGACGGTCACTGCCAGCACCTTGCGGTACTCCTTTTCGCTGCTCTGGAGCGCCTGGCCCGTCGCTGCCAGGGGCAGAACGAAACTTACCCCCTGCTCGATCAGCCAGTTGAGGTGGCGGCAGTACTCTGACTCATTGAAGCGATCACGGGGCGTGTAGGGCGTGACGTTGATGACACCCACGCCGCTCAGGGCTATTCGCAGGTCCATCCCAAGGTCCTTTGGTTGCCGTGGGCCGCCGGTCTGGGGCCGGGACCGCGTTCGTCCCGGCCCCAGACCGTCGTGCACGAGGTCAGTCCAGGAGTTTGGGGTCGTGGTGAATCTTGCTGATGATCTCGGGGCCGTTCTCTGTGATGATCGCGTCTTCCTCGATGCGCGAGGCAATCCCGAGGCCACCACCCTTGTACGTCTCGAACGCCATGACCATTCCCACCTCGAGCACTCGCGGGTCGTTCTTGGCCTGGGGAGTCACCCAGGGTGCCTCGTGCCCCGTGGCGCCAATGCCGTGACCGAAGTCCAGGGTGTGGCGGCTCCAGTCGCTCGGCTCATTCCACTCGGCAGCCACATCGGCGGTCGTGTTGCCCGGCCGGGCCTTCTCTATTCCCCGATACAGATACTCGTAGTTGCGCTTGTAGAGATCCCTGGCCTGTTGCGTTGGCTTGCCTGAGACGACGTAGGTACGGGTATAGTCGACGTGGTACCCCATGAAGGCCAGGTGCGAGTCGATCACCATCAACTCACCTGGCTGGAGGATCTTGTCGGTGCCGCCAATCACCCGGTAGTAGGGGTTTACGTGCTCGCCCGCCGAAGCAAAACCGCGCAGGGCGTCGCTGGCGCCGGTGCAACCGAGTTGGCGGGCCTTCGAGATGAGGGCGGCGGTGACGTCTGTCTCGCGCACACCCGGTCGCATGACCTCGTAGAAGGCGTGGTACATGGCAGCGTCGTTGATGGCGGCGGCCATGCGAAGCAGCGCAATCTCGTCCTGGCTCTTAATTATCCGAGCTTCAACCATAATGGGCTCGCCGTCAACGACCTCGACGTTGAGCTTTTCGAGAGCCTTCATAACCGGGTAGTTAAAGAGGTCGACAGCAACCCGCGTCCCCTTCAGGCCAGCACGTTTGATGTCTTCGATCATCTCCTGCACAGCCATGTCGGCGAGCGTCTGCCGGCGCGCCCCGACCTCGTCCAGGTTCTTGGCCGGCTTGACATTGCCTTCCAGCCACGGCATTGTCAGTTGCGCGCGTTGCATGTCGCCGCCGGTCGGGTAGAAGTAGGGAGTCCCCTGGCGGGGTACTACGCCATACTCGGTCAACCACCACGCAACTTCCATCCCGACGCCAGCAGTCGCGTAGCGGAAGTTCTCGGGCTTGAGCAGCAGAATACCATCCACGTCGGCCTTCGTGAGCGCTGTCTGGACGCGGGCCAGGCGATCACGGCGCAAGCGCTTCATGTCGACGCGATCTTCCCAATCGGCAACCTGCATGCTGGGCGGAAGGTAGTAACTCTTGGTCATGTCGGTGTCGGCCATTGATTGACTCCTTGGGTTACGAGGTTGATTTTCTGATCACACGTGGGGAACGCGAGGTGCCCCACAAGCGCACTACCGGGCGAAGACGGGCGACGCTAAGGCATCCGAGTACCTCCTGATATCAAAGCAGACTGGCGCATGTACTGCTCGTTGACAGGTGTTCGCGGCGGCTCGCCGCGGAGCACACGGGCGATGTCCTGCGCCCCTTTCCGGCGGAGCTCAGTGACCGATTCCTCCGAGTAGAAGGCCGAGTGGGGTGTCAGCAGCACGTTATCCATCCTCAGGAGCGGATTGTCCGGCGCTGGCGGCTCGTGCTCCAGCACATCGAGTGCAGCACCGGCAATCCAACCTTGGCGCAAGGCATAGATGAGGGCTGCCTCGTCGACGATGGGACCCCGGGCGGCATTGATCAGGTAGGCGGTTGGCTTCATGGACCGTAGCGTCGCCTCACCCATGAGATGGTAGGTCTCCTCGGTAAGCGGAGGGTGGACGGTGACGAAATCAGATTCAGCCAGAAGGGTGTCCAGGTCGACGAGTTCGACACCAAACGACTTCTCCAATCCCGGTCGCAAGTAGGGGTCGTGGGCGAGCACGCGCAATCCGAGAGGGCGGGCGCGTAGCGAGACGGCGCTGCCGATCCGGCCAAAACCGATAATGCCCAGGGTCTGACCACGAAGCCGCCATACCGGGCGAGCACGATTGAAGTCCCACACGCCGGACTTGATGAGCTTGTCCATTTGGGCGAAACGACGCGACACAGCGATCAGCATCCCGATAGTGTGGTCTGCCACTTCCTCGGTGCCGTAATCAGGCACATTTGAGACCCAAATTCCGCGCTGCCCGGCTGCCTTGAGATCAATGTTGTCGTAGCCAACGCCGCAGCGCGCAATCCCGCGGCACCGGCGCATCCCGGCAATTGCATCGGCGCGCAGCTCGACCGTATGCCAGATAATGACAGCATCGGCATCGCGCACAGCCTCGGCGACCTCTTGATTGCCGGTGCAGTTATGGGGCTCAACAGTCGCGATCCCGTCGAGCACCTCACGCTCGACGTCAGGCTCGTGGATCACGTCCGTAATGACGACATGGTACGAGTCAGGCATGCTTCTCCTCCTGCGTGAAAATGCCACAAACGCGAAGTGAAACCTGTGAGATCACACCGGGTTCCAGTTCCAAGTGGTTTGGACCCTACACCAGTTTCAGCAGGCTGGCGGCGGTCTGGCCCGCAATCTGGCGCCGGTCGGCCTGAGCCAGGTTGCTCAAATTGGCAATGGTCCCCATCGGCTGTGGATCGGCCATATCAAAGGGGTAATCTGTACCCAGTAACAGCCGTCCCGGACCTGCGAGCGATACCAGGTACTCCAGGGCCGGGGAGAAGTGTGCGATAGTATCGAAGTAGAAGCGGTCAATGTAGCTACTGGGCCGCTGGGGAATTGCAACCGCGCACTCTGGCCGGACGGAGTAGCCGTGTTCCCAACGGCCACGCACCCAAGGGACGTACCCTCCGGTATGGGCCAGACAGATCTTCAGGCGCGGAAAGTCGGCCATGACGCCACCGAAAACCAGGCGCGCGGCCGCGAGCGTGGTATCCAGCGGGTTGCCGATCAGATTCCACAGGTGATACGCCTGCATCCGCTCGGCACCTGCAACGTTGTACGGGTGCAGAAAGACGAAGAGGTCAAGCTCCTCCAGGGCGGCCCACAACGGACGCAGTCGGTGATCATCAAGCTCTACTTCGCCGGCATGCGAGCCAATCTCCACACCTTTAAAATCGTGCTCGTTGACGGCCCGGCGCAGCTCTACCAGCGCCGCTTCGACATGTGGCAAAGGGAGGGTTGCTAGACCTACGAACCGATCCGGAAACGCCCTCGTGGTCTCAGCAAGGTCATCGTTCTGAAGGCGTGCCAGCTCACTGCCGGCCACTGGGTCCAATTCATAGTGGAATAGAAAAGGGATCACCGAGATGGCCTGGATATCGATGCCCGTTGCGTCCATGTCCTTGAGGCGCTGGACAGGGTTGTGGAACGAGCGCGCCAGGCGGCCAGGGTTTCGGCCCTGGATGATGAAACGCTCGCCACCCTGGCCGTCATCGACGAGACGCGAGCCCCAATAGCCGGCGCGGAGTGTCTCCAATGTCCGTCGGCCAAGAAAATGGGCGTGGATATCTATATTCAGACCGTCACTCACCTTTTGGCCCTCACCCACCATAGTGCCAGTGCAGGAGGCGTTTCTGAACCAATATGATGATCCCCATCGCCAGCAGGCCGATGGCAGCCATCGCGACCATTCCCACGAGTACGATATCTGTTCGAAAGACTTCGCGCGCGCTCATCATCATGTAGCCGAGGCCCGAAGTCGCGCCGGCCAATTCGGCCGCGACGACAAAGCGGACCGAGTTCCCCAGCCCGATGGTCAGACCGGTAAAGAGGTATGGAAGCGTCGCAGGCAACGACACGTGGACAAAGATCTGGCGCTGGTTGGCGCCCAAGCTACGCGCTGCATCTACGATCTTTGGTTCCACACTTCGGATGCCGGCGGCTGCGTTGACAAGCGTAGGGAAGAAGGCCCCGAGGAAGATGATGTAAAGCTTCGAGGCCTCGCCAAACCCGAACCAGATGATTGCTAATGGGATCCACGCCACCGGTGAAATCTGGCGTAACACATCGAAGATCGGCTCGAAGATGTCGGCCAGTAAGGGAGAGCGCCCGATCAGGATCCCCATGATACTGCCCAATCCTGTGGCGAGCGTAAAGCCGGCGGCAATCCGAAACAGGCTGGCGAACAGATCATGCTGAAGCTCGCCGGTCGCCAACAGTTCCTGCGCAGCACGGATAACGTCGGCCGGCGGTGGCAGAAAGAGCGGTGTGACGAGTTGAAGGGAAGTGACCAGAAACCACAGCGCCGGGATCAGGAGGAGGGAGAGCACGCTCAGTGGATGAACCGGTCCATTCTGCGTCCAGTGGCGCAGTCGTGAGACCCAGGACAGAGAAGGGGATGTTACCGTCCGGCTGGCAGCCCTCATCGTTGTTGCCTACGCCCTACTGCTCGCGTGCCACGAGAGGAAACGCCGCTGCAATGCGTTCACAATACTGACCAGGGTGAACCCTATGAGCCCGATGAGGGCCATACCGAGCAGGACGATATCCGTGCGGAAGAACCGTCGTGCATCAGTGATCATCCAACCCAGGCCCGCGGTGGCCGCCAAGAGTTCGGCCGCGACTAAAACCGAAAAGGCAGTGCCCACCGCCAGGGAGAGGCCAGTTGCTATTTGGGGTAACGCGGCCGGAAGCAAGACGTAGAGAAAGATCTGGCGTGGGTTCGCACCCAGGCTCTGGGCGGCGCGGATGAGTTGCCGATCGACGGACTGGACACCGTCAAAGGTATTGGTCACGACAATAAAGAATACGCCGTAGGCAATCAGAAATATCTTGCCCGACTCACCGATGCCAAACCAGATCAGCACCAGCGGGATCCAGACGAGGGCGGGGATTGGTCGGATTAGTTCGATGCTCGGGCGAAGGAGGAGCCGAATCGTCCGAACCTGCCCCATCAAAATCCCGATGAAAATACCTACCAGAGATCCGGCCGTGAAGCCCTGGAAGATACGGGTCAGGCTAACGAGAACGTGACGTTGCAGCTCACCTCGGCCGACAAGCTGCAACCCGATATCGAGCACCGCATCGGGTGGCGGAAGGAAGAGAGGCGACGTGAGCTTCAGATGTGCCACGACGTACCAGAGTGCCACAAAACCAACGACAGAGCCGACGCGTCGCCAGGCTCTTGGAATGCCTGGTCGGCGTGGTACGGTTGTCTCGGTCCGCGACAGGGCGTTGGCAGTCATGGACGTACCGTTTCCTGCTCCACAGTGCGAAGCACTTCGGATTTGAGCAACTCCTCGATCTTGCCATATAACGCGGCAAACGCAGTTGACGTGCGGCTACGCGGACGCGGGAGAGAAACATCGATGATGCTTTTGATCTGGCCCGGGACTGCGGTCATCACCAAGATACGGTCCGCGAGGTAGATGGACTCGTTGATGGAGTGCGTGACAAAGAGGACGGTCTTATGGGTCTGCTGCCAGATGCGAAGTAATTCCTCTTGCATGATCACCCGAGTCTGAGCATCCAACGCGCCAAACGGCTCATCGAGGAGGAGAATTTGGGGATCGATGGCCAGTGCGCGGGCGATCGCGGTTCGTTGTCGCATGCCACCTGAAAGCTGGTACGGGTAGGCCTCGGCGAAGGCCGTCAGGCCGACCATATCGATGTAGCGCCTGGCAATCTCGCGTCGCTCTCTTTTGGGAAGCCCTGCCATCTGCAGACCGAATTCTACGTTTCCAAGCACCGTGCGCCAGGCAAAGAGCGCAAACTCTTGAAAGACCATCACGCGGTCTGGGCCTGGACCTGTTACGGGCTTGCCATCAACCAGGACCTCGCCTTCGGAGGCCGGCAGGTACCCCGCGACGATATTGAGGAAGGTGGACTTCCCGCAGCCACTCGGCCCGAGGAAACAGACCAATTCGTGATCACGGACTGCCAAATCAATGTCTTTAATCGCCAAAAAGCTTCCCCGGCCGGCAGTGTCAAATCGCTTCGAGACCCCGATGGCCTCGATCACAGGCCGTAATGGGGCCACCGGGGTGCGCTGTGCTGATTGAATATCTTGAATCGACCCGTGGGTCTGGGAGGGCAGCATGTTATTGCTCTTCCTGGTATGCGGGTCTGGAAAGTGCCGGAGCTATGAAAACATCAGAGGGCAAGTCATGGCAGGCTGGTACTGTGGCAGCGCCAAGGGCAAGCTACTATAACTTCGGGTGGCTGCGCCAATCGAAGTTTGCTACTCAAAGTCAGCATCCGGCAGTTCGGCGACATGTGGGAGGTTCGACAGCAAGGCGTCGAGAGCCTGACGGAGGTGATCCTTCGCAAGTTGTTCGGCCTTCTCAGCATCGCGGGCCGCCAAAGCTTCGCACAAAGCCTTATGGACAGAGTGGGCGCGCTGAATTCGACCCTCGCCGGAAAGGTAGATCCTCAGATAAGGCTCAACCACATTGCGCAGATTCATTACTAAAGCCCGCAGCCGGGGTTGCTGCGCTGCTTTGAAGATAGTATCATGGAAAGCGGTATTCAATACATGGTAGCGAGCCGGAGTCGCTTGCGAAATTTCCATTTCGTCTATCAGGTCATTCAATCGAGCCAGACTATCGGCGGTGATGGAGGCGGCAGCCAGGCGGGTCGCCCAACCCTCCAGCAGAATTCGTATTGAGAAAATCTCCTCGATCTCGGCGGTTGAGAGCTCTGTGACGATAACACCTCGGTGAGGGTAGATCATGACATAGCCCTCGGCTGCAAGGGTGCGGAATGCCTCGCGCACAGGCATCCGACTGATACCATACTCAGCAGCAATTTCGTCTTGGATCAGCTTTTGGCCGGGCTTCAACTGCCCGTTTATGATTGCCTGGCGGAGATGGTTCGCTACAACCAGGTGAATGGTGCGATTCTGATTCAGTGTGTGGCTCTTAGAGGTCATGCGCAGACTCTACATGTTATAGAGTAGAAGAAATTGGATATTGGATTGGATATTGTATCGGATATTGGATCCAATATAACCTGGTTTTCTCCCCTTGTCAAGGACCAAAATGGCTTGGGGTGCCCTGCTGCTTTGATGAGACCCTGGGCCAACCCGAGGTGAGGAGACGGTCGCGCCGTCGTCAAGGCCAGCCCACGGCAAGCTGGAAAGAGCGATGGCCTGCGAGTGAGAGGACGAGGCGGCGGATGACACAGGCAAGGTCCGGGAATCGCAGAACCTGCCTGCCGAGGTGGACGTAATCGCCACCACCCTCTTCTTTGCCGGACAGAGTCGTTCGATCTGCGGCCTCGTGAAGCGCGCAATCTCCCCACGAAAGAGACAGGGACGGTTTTTGGACAGAAGACGATTTGATATTTACACTCCTACAGCCAGTGGGAGAGCTGCTTGATCCCTTCTCACTCATAGTGAGCCGCCTTTAGGATGCGGCGCACCTTCGAGGAGATCGATGTGATGGTGGCTTCCCGTTTGAGCCACCTCCGTTTCGACCGCCTGAGGCAGTGGCTTTGTGATGAGTGAGCGAGATAGAATCTTTCACCTGCAACCTTCTGACCACCGGTCACCGGAGTTCATCTATGGCCTTACTTTTAACTCGACACGACGTCACCCGCCTGGTTGACATGACCGCGGCGCTCGAGGCGGTGGAAACGGCTTTTCGCCAGCAAGGCGCCGGGAGCGCGGTCAACGAGCCCCGGCAGCGGGTGCGCCAACCGCAGGGCATCCTCCACCTGATGGGCGCCGCGCTCCCCGAGCTGGGCTACTGGGGTTTCAAGGCTTACACCACGACCCGCCAGGGTGCTCACTTCCTTGTCTCGCTCTACGATACCGCCAGCGGTCAACTCCTGGCTCTGATCGAGGCCAACACCCTGGGACAGCTGCGGACCGGCGCCGCCAGTGGCATCGCCACCAAGTTCTGCGCCCGCCCCGACGCCAGCCGCCTGGGCCTCTTCGGCAGCGGCTTCCAGGCCGAGGCCCAGTTGGCCGCCATCGCCGCCGTCCGGCCACTCACTGAGGTCCACGTCTATAGTCGCACGCCCGAGCATCGCGAGCACGTCGCCCAGACGATGAGCAGTCGCCTCGGCCTGACAGTCTCGCCGGTGGCGATACCGCGCGACGCTGTCGCCGGGTGCGACATCGTGACGACGATCACCTCGAGTCGCGAGCCGCTCTTCGACGGCCGTTGGCTCGCCCCAGGCACCCACATCAACGCCGCGGGCAGCAATGCCCTGATCCGCGCCGAGGTCGATACCACTACGATTGCCCGCACCGATCGCATCTTCGTGGACGATAAGCAACAGGCCCGCATCGAGTCAGGCGAGTTGCTGGCCGCCTACGAGCGCAACCAGCTCAACTGGCAGCGCGTCCGTGAGCTGGGCGATGCCGTCTCCGGGCTCGTCCCGGCGCGGGGTGGGCCGGATGAGATCACGCTGTTCGCCTCGCAGGGCATCGCTCTCTGGGACATCGCTCTGGCGGCCTGCGTCTACGAGCGGGCCCGGGACGAGGGGGTGGGCCAGGAGATCGCGCTGTTTGACGCAACCGGCGCAGGGTGAAGTGCGCCAGGTTGAACCGGGTTGAATATGACAGGTTGCAGGTTGAAGGGTGCGGCTCGAAGACAGCACCTTCAACCTGCAACTTGCGAACCCGCACCCCCTGCGCGCCCCGACACCATTGACACCGCCCATCGCCCGCCAGTACAATGGAGAGAGCAGGCGACCGGCGTATGGAGAGAGGTGCACAATGGACCGGAGCACAGTGTGGGTGCTTGTCGGGACTGGGGCGGGCGCCTACCTGCTGGTCAACGACCATCATCAAGGCTGGCAGCGACAGGGACCATTCCTGCCGGAGCACCATATCAATTGCCTCGTGATCGACACTCGAACGAGCGCCGCGCCGGAGACCCTCTTCGCGGGCGGGCCCAGCGGTCTGTTCCGCAGCCGCGATGGGGGCGGGAGTTGGCGTCAACTCACCGACGGGCTGATCTTCGATCAGGTCTGGAGCGTCGAGCCGGGGCATTCAGCCCACCCGGGGCGCATCTACTGCGGTGTCGAGCCCGCGGGGCTCTTCGTGAGCGATGATGATGGCGAGCACTGGGCCCCGGTCCACGGTCTCAACCAACACGAGACGCACGATGAGTGGTGGCCAGGCGGTGGTGGTCTCTGCCTGCACACCATCCTGTTGGACCCGAGCAACCCCGAATGCCAGTTTGTCGGCATCAGTGTCGCCGGGGTCTTTCGGAGCGAAGACGGTGGCACTACCTGGACGCCCCTGAATGAGGGCGTCCCCCTCCCCGATGATCCTGGCAATGTGCGCTTTCCCCAGGTCCACCGCTGCGTTCACAAGTTCGTGCGCGACGCCAACCAGCCCGAATGCCTCTTCCAACAGAATCACGTCGGTGTCTTTGAGAGTCGAGATGGCGGTGCGACCTGGGCCGATATCGGCGCGGGGCTCCCGCACACCTTCGGCTTCGCGATCGCCGCGCACCCCCATGAGAGCGACATCTTCTGGGTGATTCCGGCGGACGAGAAACGCCTCCGCATCGAGGGCCAACTGACAGTCTGGCGCCGGCAGCAAGGCTGCTGGGAGCCGCTTACGGTGGGACTCCCCGCCGACGTCGCCCTCAATGTCTACCGCGACGGGTTCGCGACCGACTGCCGGCTACCCTGCGGCCTCTATTTCGGCACCAGCGATGGCACGCTGTGGTACAGTCCCGACGAAGGAAATCACTGGGAACCGCTGGCCCAGGGGCTGCCGCCGATCTACAGCGTCAAGGCGGTCACGTGGCCAACGGCGCTCTGAGGGGAAGAGATGATGTGTTCATATGACACTCTCCTGAAAATAG